>JBBSAS010000015.1:0-14980 GCA_038252055.1 Candidatus Limnocylindrales bacterium | reverse complement strand
GGCTGCCCTCGACGATCTCGCGGCGCTGCCCGGTGTGACGGTCCTCACGATCCAGAACGGGATCGGCGCGGAGGAGCGCGTGGCGTCCGCCCGCCCTGAGGCGCCCCTCGTGGCTGGCTCGTTGACGGCGCCGGTGGAGCGCCCGGCTCCGGACGAGGTCCGGTGGCGGGGGCGCGGCGGGATCGCTCTCGCCGTAGCGGCCGGCGACGTCCCGGGGGGCGCCGAGGCGGGCCACCGCGCCACTCATCCAGGCCGCCACGGAGGGCCCCGACGCCGACCGGAGGTGGAGACGGAGCGAGGGTGACTTCCCTCCGCGGGCGCCGCCCACCACCCGGCCGAGCGCGGCGCGCGCGAGGGGCGCCGGCAGCCGGACCGCACCGGCGAGGAGCCGCACGTCGGCCCCCGGCAGGGCGACGACCGGGATCCGCCCGGCGCGCATCACGGCGAGCACCTCGAGAAGCTGCCGGCGCTCGAGGTCGAAGAGGACGTGGTCCGCGTAGACGAGCGCGGGATCGCAGTCGGCAAGGGCGCTCAGGGCATTCCCGACGAGGTTGGCCAGGAGCTTCGACCACTTCATCGCCCGCGCGTCGGGCAGAACGCGAGCGGGCAGCCCGGCCCGCTCGAGCACGCCCGCGAGCCAGGCCGCCGCCTCGGCGCCCCCCGAGACGTCGCCGGCCGCTACGGCGAGGGCGATCCCGCCGCGCCCCCGCCACCGGACCTCGGCCGGAGCCGGGCGCTCCACCGGCGCCGTCAACGAGCCGGCCACGAGGGGCGCCGCAGGGCGGGCGGACGCCACGCGCTCCTCCGCGCCGATCCCGTTCTGGATCGTGAGGACCGTCACACCGGGCAGCGCCGCGAGATCGTCGAGGGCAGCCTCGAGGTCGAACATCTTCACCGCGAGCACGACCAGCGCCGGCCGCTCCGGGAGGTCGGCCAGGCGCGCCGCCCGGTGAACGCGGGCACGGACCGTTCCGCCGTCGGGGCGGTGAAGGGTGACGACCTGCGAGGCGTCGGCCGGGACGCGGAGATCCACGAGCGTCACGTCGGCACCGGCGCTCGCGAGGAGCCCGCCAAGGAGCGTGCCGACGGCGCCCGCCCCGATGACGGCAACGCGCCGCGGCGCCGCGTCGGCGGCCGCGGCCCTGCTCACCCGGGGAGCTTCGGAAGGGCCGCCGCTCCCTCGGCCGCGGCATGGACCGCCTCGAGCGCGTCACCGAGGCTTGCCTGGAGCGCCGCGACCACGGCCCCCTCGACGAGGGGTCCGCCCGAGAGGCGGATCCGCGCGGCCGTCTCGTCGCCGAGCAGCTCGAGCGCGGTCTGGGTCGCCAGGACGGCACTCCCGAGATCCACGAGGACGAGGACGCCCGCTCCGGCATCGACGGCCTGGATCGCTCCCATGATCGCCCCCGCATCGGTGCCGAGCGAACCGTCGGGCATCCCCCCGGCACCCTCGATCCGGAGCTCCGGCCCAGCCATCTGGCGGGCGAGCTCGACGGTCCCGGCGGCGATCTGTGCCGAGTGGCTCACGATGACGATCCCGACGAGCGGCTCCACGTCGCCCATCCTACGCAGCGCCGAGGATGGCGGCGAAGAGGATGACGCCGTAGACGACCGTGGCGATCCCCACCACCGTGAGGGCGGTCGTGATCCGTCCCTCGGTCCGCTCAGAGAAGCCGAAGTCGAAGAGGACCGCCCGCACGCCCAGGAGTGCGTGGTAGGTCACGAAGGCGAGGAACGCCACCTCGAGGACGATGACGACCGGGTTCCGGAGCCAGGCGATCACGTCGTCGTAGAAGCGGAGCCCGGTGGGGACGACGAAGTGCTGGGCGACCATGTGGAGGCCCAGGAGGATGATGAGGGCGACGCCGCTCACCACCTGGCCGACGAACGCCGGGATCCCCCGGGCCGTCGATTCGGCCGGCTCGGCCACAGCCGGCGGCTGGATCGCGACAGGTGGCTGGACGGGCAGCTCGTCGGTCGTCATTCCCGTCTCCTAGTCGCCGAAGATCCGGATCGCCCCGACGAGCGCCACCACGGCGGCGACGACCATGAGCGAGATGAGGAGCGCCCGCTGCCGGCTCGCGACGAAGCCGAGGCCCACCAGCCCGACGCGGATGCCGTTGAGGCCGTGGATGAGCATGCCGGTGAGCAGGACGACGTCGAGGAGCAGGAACGGCGGGCTCAGGGCGATGTCGACGAACGTGTCCCACGCTCCCGGGCCCTGGACGAGGAGCGAGAGGATGCCGAGGTGGAGATAGAGGTAGAGGACGAGGCCCAGGCCGGTCAGGCGGTTGACGATGAAGGCGAGGCCGCCGAGGCGGCGACCCCGCGGGTCGAACCAGCCGACGACGCCCCGTCGCCGCGCCGGGCCGCTGGCGGGTCGCCGGGGCTCCGCGCTCGACATGGCCATCAGCGGTTCCCTCCGAACGAGAAGAGGCGTCGAACCCGGGCCGCCGCGGCCGCCCGGCGAAGTCGCATGATCGCGCCCGCCGGGTCCACCCCGGACGGGCAGGCCTCCGAGCACTCCCAGGCGAGGTGGCAGCGCCAGGCTGCCTGCTCATCGTCCATCAGCCGGATCACGGGGCCGGGGTCGGCGCCCCGGGGCTCCTCCACCACCCGCCAGGCCGCGGCCAGCGCCGCCGGCCCGACGTAGCGGGGGTCGCTGCCGGCCACCGGGCAGGCCGAGAGGCAGATCCCGCACTCGATGCAGTCCTCGAAGCGGACGAGCTCCTCGATCCCCTCGGCGATCCCGCCCCCCGACACGAGCTCGGAGGTCCGCATGAGCGGCCGTCCGGCCTCGTCGAACTCGTCATAGAAGACGTTCATATCCACGACGAGGTCGGAGATCACGGGCAGGTTCGCGAGCGGCTCCACGACCACCTCGTCCCCGTCGGGGACCGGCGTCACGCAGGCGAGCCCCTCGCGACCGTTCACTCGCATCCCGCACGTCCCGCAGGACGCATGGAAGCAGGAGTGGCGGAACGTGAGGGTCGCATCCTGGCCGCGGCGGATCGTCACGAGCGCGTCGAGGATCGTGGACGATGGACCCACGGCCACGTCATACGTGTCGTGACGGGGTGTTGCCGGGTCGTCGCCCTCCTTGCGCCGGGAGACGACGACGCGGGTCGTGCGGAGCTCGGTCGCCGTGTCGGTCATCGCTCCGCTCCTTCAGGCCACGTAGTACGCGGTGTGGGGAAGGGTCACGACCTCGCGGGTCTGGCACGGCGCGTCCACGCCGACCTTGCGGCAGATGACGTCGGCCGTCGTCTCGGCCATCGCCCGCAGCGTGGTCCCCTTGCCGCCGGAGATCGTCACGAAGCCCTCCACGCCGTCGGTCTCGCGATGATCGAAGCACTTGAAGGTGCGGCTCAGCTCGCGCCCGCTCTCCGCGTCCTTCGACCCGATGAGCGGCCGAGCGGCCGACCAGGCGGCCCGCCGCTCGGCGTGCCGGATCGCCGGGATCATCTTCGCGCCCTCCGCGTACATCCGCTCCACGTGATCTTCGGGGACGCCGAGATCCTCAGGGTCGTCCACGACCCAGGAGCTCGTCCCCACCACCGAGAGACCTCGCTGGGGGACGACGATGTCGCCGTCGCCCGAGGCGTGGAGTCGGTTGATCACCATGTTGCTCCACCGTCCGCGGACGGCGAGGAGGACGCCCGGCGACGGCCGGATCGGGACGTCGCAGCCGGCCATGACCGCGATCTGCTCGGCCCACGGCCCGGTGGCGTTCACGACGAGATCCGCCCGGACCTCCTCCTCGGCGCCGCTCGTCAGGTCGCGAACGCGAACCCCAGTGACGAGGCGATCCTCGACGAGGAGCTCGGTGACGGTAGTCCAGGGACGGATCACCGCCCCACCCGCCTTGGCGGTCGCGAAGAAGCGGAGGGGCATCCGCATCGCGTCCATCGTCGCGTCGGGGACCTGGACGGCCATCTTCAGGTCGGGGTTGAGGTGCGGTTCCAGGCGCAGGGCCTCGCCGCGAGACACGCGCCGGACGGGGATGCCGCTGGCGAGGCAGGACTCGAAGAAGAGCGGCTCGTAGGCCGCGTCCTCGTCCGTGACGGCCACGAAGAGGCCGCCGTTGCATTCGAAGGTGCCCGGGCAGATGCGGCTCAGGATCTGCAGCTCCTCGATGCATTCGACGGCGGACTCGCGGTCCTTGACCGCGTAGCGGGCGCCCGAGTGAAGGAGGCCGTGGTGCCGGCCCGTGGTGCCCGAGGTGACCTCACTGCGCTCGAAGAGCGTGACGCGGAATCCACGGAGCACGAGGTCGTGGGCCAGGGCGCCGCCCGTGCCGCCACCGCCCACGATGACCACGTGGTAGGGCTGCGGGTCGGGACGCTCGATGGTCATGCGATCTGCTCCGGTGATGCTGCGTCCGGGCCCCGCGGACGGGGCCCGGACGCAGGAACGGGGTCTAGTCCACCCAGCCGAACGACTTGGTGACGGCCTTCTTCCACTGCGCGTACTCGGCGTCGACCTTCGCGGCATCCATCGCGGGCTGCCACTCGTGGTCCTTCGCCCAGTTCTCGCGGAGGTCCTCCACCGCGCCCCAGAAGCCGACGGCGAGGCCGGCCGCGTAGGCCGCCCCGAGGGCCGTCGTCTCGGCGACCTTGGGCCGGATGACCGGAACCTTCAGGACGTCGGACTGGAACTGCATGAGGAGGTTGTTGAAGACCATGCCGCCATCGACCTTGAGGGCCGTCAGCGGAACGCCGGAGTCGGCGTTCATCGCGTCGAGGACCTCGCGGGTCTGCCACGCGGTCGCCTCGAGGACGGCGCGGGCGATGTGGCCCTTGTTGACGTACCGGGTCAGGCCGGCGATGACGCCGCGCGCATCGCTCTTCCAGTACGGCGCGAAAAGGCCGCTGAAGGCGGGAACGAAGTAGACGCCGCCGTTGTCCTCGACCGTGGCCGCGAGCGTCTCGATGTCGGCGGACTTCTCGATCATCCCGAGGTTGTCGCGGAGCCACTGGACAAGGGCGCCGGTGATGGCGATCGACCCCTCGAGGGCGTAGACGGCCGGCTCGTCGCCGATCTTGTAGCCCAGGGTGGTGAGGAGGCCGTTCTTGCTCGGGACCGCCTTCGTGCCCGTGTTGAGGAGCATGAAGTTGCCCGTGCCGTACGTGTTCTTCGCCTCGCCGGGGGAGAAGCAGGTCTGGCCGAAGAGGGCCGCCTGCTGGTCGCCCAGGTCGCCGGCAACCGGGACGCCGGCAAGGTCGCCCTTCGCCGTGCCGTAGACCTCGGACGAGGCCTTGACAGCCGGAAGCATCGACTTCGGCACGCCGAGAAGGTCGTAGAGCTCCGCGTCCCACTCGAGCGTGGAGTAGTTGAACATGAGCGTGCGGCTGGCGTTCGTCACGTCGGTGACATGCACGCCGCCGTCGACGCCGCCGGTCAGGTTCCAGATGCACCAGGTGTCGATGTTGCCGAAGAGGAGGTTCCCGGCATCGGCGTCGGCGCGGGCGCCGGCGACGTTGTCGAGGATCCACTTGACCTTCGGGCCCGAGAAGTAGGTGGCCAGCGGGAGGCCGGTCTTCGGGCGCAGGCGATCCGGGCCGCCGTCCTTCTCGAGGGCGTCGCAGATCTCCTTCGTCCGGGTGTCCTGCCAGACGATCGCGTTGTAGACCGGCTTGCCGGTCCGCTTGTCCCAGACCACCGCGGTCTCGCGCTGGTTCGTGATGCCGACCGCGGCGAGGTCGGCGGCGGCGATCCCGGCCTTGGCGAGGGCGCCCTTGATGACGTCCTGGCAGCGGGCCCAGATCTCCATCGGGTCGTGCTCGACCCAGCCGGGCTTCGGGTAGATCTGCTCGTGCTCCTTCTGATCGATCGCCACGACCTGGCCGGCGTGGTCGAAGATCATGAAGCGGGTGCTCGTGGTCCCCTGGTCGAGGGCCCCCACGTACTTCGTCATGCGTGTCTCCCGTGAACGTTGACTCGTGTGCCGGGCCAACGCCCGGCCCAGGAATGGTTGCCGGGCTACCGCCCGGCCCAGGCCTCCGCGGCGGACCGTAGGAGGAGATGGGTGGAGGTCGCGCCGGGATCCTGGTGCCCGGCCGACCGCTCGCCGAGATAGCTCGCCCGTCCCTTGCGGGCGACGAGCGGGGTGGTGGCGAGCATTCCCTGCTCCGCTCCGTCGGCGGCCCGGGCGAGCGCGTCCCCGACGGACGCACCGTCGGCGATCGCGGCCCGGAGCGCGTCGCGAGCCGGGATGAGGGCATCGACCATCGTCTTGTCGCCGGGCTCCGCCTTCCCGATCCGGAGGACGCCGGCGATCCCGTTCTCGAACGCCGCCGAGAACTCCTCGGCGGTCAGCGTCTCCTTGCCGGCAGCGGGGCCCGCCATGCCCATGAAGAACATCCCGTAGAGCGGGCCGCTGGCCCCCCCGACCGTCGAAACCAGGGTGGTCCCCACGGTCTTGAGCGTCGCTCCGATGTCGCCGCCGGGCAGGCCGTCGAGCTTGCCGATCACGGCGGTGAAGCCGCGATCCATGTTGATTCCATGGTCGGCATCGCCGATCGCGGAATCGAGCTCGGTCAGGTACGCCTTGTTCTCCACCACGGCGGCGGCGAACCGGCGAACCCAGGCAAGGATGTCGTCATGCGAGATCATCGGCGGCTCCGGCGATGCGATGGATGGCGGTGGATCAGAGGCCCCAGCGGAGGGCCGGCGTGTTGACCGGGGCGTCCCAGTACTTCGTCAGCTCGTCGTCGAGGCGGAGGAGCGTGATCGAGCAGCCGGCCATCTCGAGCGAGGTGATGTAGCTGCCGACCAGGTTGCGGGCGATCGTGATCCCGCGACCGTCGAGGATCTTCTTGAGCTCGTTGAAGACGACGTAGAGTTCGATGAGCGGGGTCCCGCCCATGCCGTTCACGAAGGCGAGGACCTTGTCCCCCTCCTTGAACGGGAGGTCGTCGAGGATCGGGTTCGCCAGCATCCCGGTGATCTCGGCCGCCGTGGCGACCTTCATCCGGGTCCGGCCCGGCTCGCCGTGGATGCCGACCCCGATCTCCATCTCGTCGTCGGCCAGCTCGAAGGTGGGCTTGCCGGCAGCCGGGACGGTGCAGCTCGTCAGGGCCATCCCCATCGAGCGCACGTTGTCCTGGACCTTCTGGCAGAGGGCCGTGACGGTCGCGAGATCCGCGCCCGCCTCGGCGGCCGCGCCGACGATCTTCTCGGCGAGGACCGTGCCGCCCACGCCGCGGCGACCTGCGGTGTAGAGCGAATCCTTGACGGCGACATCGTCGGCGATGACGACGCTCGTGACCTCGCTCCCCTCGGCCCGCGCCATCTCGGCCGCGAGCTCGAAGTTCATGATGTCGCCGGTGTAGTTCTTGACGATGTGCAGGACGCCGGCGCCACCGTCGACCGCCTTCGTCGCGGCGAGCATCTGGTCGGGGACCGGCGATGTGAAGACCGCGCCGGGGCAGGCGGCATCGAGCATGCCCATCCCGACGAAGCCGCCGTGCATCGGCTCGTGGCCGGAGCCACCGCCCGAGATCACGCCGACCTTGCCGGCCTTGGGGGCGTCGGCGCGGACAATGACGTTCGGCTCGATCACCTTCACGAGGTCGCCGTGCGCGGCGACCATGCCCGCGAGGGCATCGTCGACGACGGCATCCGGGGCGTTGATCAGTTTCTTCATCCGTTCCTCCTGGAAAGCGTGACACGCCGGGTGCTCGGGAACGCGCGGTGGACGGGTGCGCGCCGGCGGCGAGGCCGTGGAGCCGCCGGCGCGCGGGAACTGCGAGTCAGCCGACCGCGGTCAGGCGGCCGCGTTGACGACCATGGGGACGAAGATCAGCTGGTAGACCACGGCCGCGATGATGCCGCCGACGATCGGGCCGACGACCGGGATCCACGAGTAGCCCCAGTCGGAGTCGCCCTTGCCGGGGATCGGCAGGATGGCGTGCATGATCCGCGGCCCGAGGTCGCGGGCAGGGTTGATCGCGTACCCGGTGGTGCCGCCGAGGCTCATGCCGATCACGACGACCAGCAGGGCCACGGGCAGGGCGCCGAGCGAGGCCATGCCGCCCGAGGAGAGGCCGACGCCGTCGGCGGTGGCGTTGTGCGCGAAGGTGAAGATCACGAAGACCAGCACGAACGTGCCGATCACCTCGGAGATGAAGTTGAAGGTGACGTTCCGGATCGCCGGACCGGTCGCGAAGACTGCGAGCTTGAGGCCCGGGTCCTCGGTCTCCGCCCAGTGCGGGTAGTAGTGGAGCCAGACGAGGAAGGCGCCGATCATCGCGCCGATCATCTCGCCGAGCAGGTACGTGATGAAGAGGCCGCCGTCGATCGACTTCCCGGCGAGGAGGTCGTTCGCAAAGAGGCCGAACGTGACCGCCGGGTTGAGGTGGGCGCCGCTGAAGGGCCCGGCCACCACGACGCCGATGAAGACCGCGAGGCCCCACGCCAGGGTGATGACGACCCAGCCAGCGGCGTTGGCCTTCGACTTGGCCAGCAGGACGCCGCCGACGACGCCGTCGCCGAGCAGGATCAGGAGCATCGTCCCAAAGATCTCGGCCATCAGGATTTCTAGATTCATGCTCTCTCCCTCTGCGTAACAAGCAGGTGCGCCATTCGCGCGGAGGCGACGTGACGTCGCCGATCGACTGGGAGTCCGACAGGTGAGCACCCGCTTCGGACCCGCCGGACGGGGCAGCACGATCTGCTCGGGTGCGTCCCTCCCGTTCGTGTCGCGGCCACGGCCAGGGCCGCGCGACCGTCTGGGCGCGGTCGGCGCACGGCGCCCGCCGGCACCGTTGCGGAAAGGTTACGACCAGGGGTCGGCGCGAAACGTCAGGACTTTGTCGGGATTTCGCGGCCGGCGTCGCCGTCGGCGGGCGACCCCGGCAACTCAGCGATCCGCGGCGGCGTCGGCGAGGGCCCGCAGGAGGATGGCGCTCGACACCGCGCCCGGGTCGAGATGCCCGATCGACCGTTCGCCGAGGTAGCTCGCCCGGCCCTTCGTAGCGAGGAGCGGGATCGTCCGCGCGGCGCCGTCCTCGGCCGCTGCGGCCGCCTGGGCCGTGCCCACCGCCAGCGATGCGCCGTTCCGGCGGGCGAGGAGGCACGCGTCGCGGGCCGGGACGAGGGCGTCGAGCATCGTCTTCTCGCCGACCGTCGCCCGGCCGAGCGCGGCGATGGCCGCGACCGCCACCTCGAGGGCCACCGCGGCACACTCCGCCGGGGCGGGAGGCTCGCCACCGGCCGGGAGCTCGAGGGCCGACCCAGCACGCTGGAGGGCTCTGCCGTAGAGGGCGCCGCTCGCGCCGCCCACGGTGCCCATGATCGTCCGGCCGACCGCCAGGAGGAGGGCGGACTGCGGTTCCGCCGGCAGGGCTCCGTCGTCGAGGCGCCGCACGACCTCCCGGAAGCCGCGGTCGAGATTGATCCCGTGATCACCGTCGCCGATCGCCGCGTCGAGCTCGGTGAGACGCTCGCGCGCCTCCGCCACGCGCGCGGCAGCCAGGCGCAGCCAGCGAAGGACGAGGTCCTCGGTCACCGCCGGCTCCCGGCCGGGCCGTCGATCGGGAGCTTGTCCACGCCCGCTTCCGCGTCCGCGACGGCCACGACCTGCCCGAGGTCGGCGCCGGCCGCGGCCTCCACGGCGGCCCGGACGGCACCCTCGACGAGCGGGCCCCGGCTCACGCGGACGCGCGAACGGTCCCCGGGCGGGAGCCACTCGAGGGCAATCTCGAGCGCCAACGTGGCGCTTCCGAGGTCGAAGAGGACGACGACGCCGGCGCAGCCGGGTGCGCGGAGCGCCGCGTCGAGCGCCGCGTGGATCGCGGGACCGCTCGTCCCGAGGCGACCGGTCGAGGTGCCTCCGGCCGTCGAGACGGGGACGGCGGGCGCGGTCTGGGCGACCATCTCGCCGAGGCCGCGGAGAAGCTCCGGGCTGTGGGCAACGAGCACGAGGCCGATCATCCGTCCCTCCTCGGCGACACCGGCGGAGCGGCGGCCGCGCGGGCGACTGCCGGTCGCCGTAGACTCAGGCGTCCGATGGAGAGGATAGAGCCCCCGGAGCTCCCGTCCACTGCCGCCGCGGCCGCCGGCAGGACGGCCCGCGACGTCCTCGTCGCGTCCGACGTCGTCCGCTTCGTGGAGCGCGCCGACCGGCTCCTCGCCCACCACGCGGCGCTCCTCGACCGCCTGGACACCGCCCTCGGGGATGGCGACCATGGCACGAACATGACCATCGGGTTCGGAGCGGCCGTCCCGGCGGCCCGCGCCGCCCTCCTCGAGCGCCCGGACGACGTCGGCGAGCTGTTCCGGCTCGTCGGGCACACCCTGGTCGCGAGCGTCGGGGGCGCGAGCGGGCCGCTCTACGGCACCGCGTTCATCGAGGCCGGCTTCCGCCTCGGAGGTCTGCCGGCTGCGGAGGCCTTCGACCTGGCCGCGGCCCTCGAGGCCGGCCTGGCCGGGCTGGCACGGCGCGGACGCTGCTCCATCGGCGACAAGACGATCATGGACGCGATGGAGCCCGCCGTCTCCGCGTTCCGCCGGTCCGCCGATGCGGGCGTGCGCCTGGACCGATGCCTGGCCGCCGCCGCGCACGCCGCGAGCGCGGGGATGCGGGCGACGATCCCGCTCGTGGCCCGCCGCGGGCTCGCCCTTCGGCTGGGCGAGCGCTCCCGCGGCCATCGCGATCCGGGTGCCGCCTCCTGCTTCCTCCTGTTCGTCGCGATGGCCGCTCCCGACGCCAGGGCCCGGTGATGAATGCTCGGGCGCTCGGTGCCGGGCGGGGGACGCTGAGCCCGGCCGGAGATCGCAGCGATGCCGGCGACGCGCAGCTTGCCGTCCTCGAGGCGCGGGTCCGGGCGCTCGAGGCCGAGCGACGGCGGATCTTCGAGGACGCCCAGCGCGAGGCCGACGCCGTCTTCGCCCAGTACCAGATGAGCCAGCTCCTGGCCGCCGGCGGCACCGTCGATGCGCTCTCGGCCGCGGTTCTCGCCGAGGTCGCCCGGACGGTCGGTGCGGCTGAGGCGGCGATCTGGCTGGCGCCGACCGGGGCCGGGCAGCTCGAGCGGGTGGCCACCTTCGTCGACGAGCCCAGGCCGGCCGGGACGGGCTCGTCGGCCGGGCCCTCCTCGCCGGCGTCCTTCGCGGACGTTCCCTCCGCGATCACCTGGGCCACACGGGCGGGGTGGAGCGGCACCGCCCTGCCGGAGGGTCGAACGCTCGGCGGAGGTGGAGCCGGCTCGACGACCGGGGAGATCGGGTACCTCGCCGTCCACGCCCCGACGGACGGCGAGCTCGCTGCCGACCATGCCCGCTACCTGTCGGGCCTGCGCCTGGAGCTTGCGGTCACCCTGCGGGCGGCCCAGCTTCGCGCCTGGCTCGCCGACGAGCGGGCCGCCCTCGCCGCGATCCTCGAAGGCGCCACCGATGCGATCGTCGCGGTCGACCGGGATCGACGAGTCGTGCGCCTCAATGCGGCGGCTGCGGCGCTCGTGGGCTCGACCGGGGAGAGCATCGGGGCCGCCTGCTTCGACGTCCTCGGCTGCACCCGGCCGGACGTGGCCAACCGGAGAAGGCCCGACGGAACGACGAACGGCGCGCCCGCGAGCGGGTCCCTGTGCGGCCCACGCTGCCCGTTCGCCGAGGTTCTGGCCGCGGGCCGACCGATCACCGGGCGGGAGATCGAGGTCCGCCACCGCGACGGGACCGCGATCCCCGTGGCCGCCAGCGTCTCCCGGATGCCTGGGGCCGACGGTGGCGCCGTCGGGATCCTCCGCGACCTCCGTCCGGCGCGCTCGCTCGAGATCGCGAAGACGAGCTTCGTCGCGGCCGTCTCCCACGAGCTCCGGACGCCGCTCGCCCTCGTCGACGGTTACGCCCAGAGCCTCCTCCACCTCGATCTCGATCCGGCAACCGCGCGTCGGCACGTCGAGCGGATCGCCGACGCGGCCGGGCGGCTCGCGGTCCTCGTGGACGAGATCATCGACGTCGGCGAGCTCGAGAGCGACGCCCTCGTCCTTCGCCTGGAGCCGGTCGCCCTCGACCGTCTCGTCCGTTCGCACCTCGCCGAGCGGGCGGAGCGATCGGGCTCGCGTCCGGTGGCCCTCGTGGGACCGCGTTCGCTGCCGCCGGTGGAGGCGGACGTGCGCAGGATCCGGCACGTCGTGGCGAACCTCGTGGAGAACGCGGAGAAGCACGCCGGCCCGGAAGCGACAATCGAGGTCCGGCTCCGGCGGCTCGATCCGATGACCGTGGTCCTCACCGTCGCCGACAGCGGGGTCGGGATCGAGGCGGAGGACCGCGAGCACATCTTCGAGCGCTTCTACCGGGGCGGGCGGGCGAGGACGGCCGCGGCCGCGGGCAGCGGCCTCGGCCTCTACCTCTGCCGGAGGATCGTCGAGGCACACCGGGGCTGGATCCGCCTCGACCCGACCGTGCGAGGCACCTCGATCTCGGTCGGCCTGCCGCGCGCCGACCTCCCGCTGTCCGGCTCGAGCCCGGCCGGGGAGTCGCTCCCGTGACCGCCCGGCCACGGGAGCCCGCGGCACCGCCACCCGTGGGCCCGATCGCCGGCCACGGGGAGCGGATCCTCGTCGTGGAGGACGAGACGGACTTCGCCGAGCTCATCGCGCTCTGGCTCGAGCGTCATGGCTGGCAGCCCGAGGTCGCCGCCGACGGCGCCCGCGCGATCGCGGCGTTCGAGGAACACCCGCCCGACCTCGTCGTCCTCGACCTCGGCCTCCCGCGCGTGGACGGCTGGCACGTCATCACCCGGCTCCGCGAGGAGAGCTCGGTGCCGATCATCGTCGTCACGGCGTTCGGCGCCGAAGCGGACAAGGTGCGTGGCCTGGCGCTCGGGGCGGACGACTACGTGACGAAGCCCCTCAGCTTCCCGGAGCTCGTCGCCCGGGTCGCCGCGGCCCTGCGGCGGGCCCACGGCTCGGCGTTGATCGAGCACGAAAGCGACCTGATCGAGCACCCCGGGATCCGGATCGACGGACGCTCGCACCGGGTGGAGCTCGAGGGCAGGGCCGTGCACCTCACCCCGACCGAATACCGCCTCCTCCGCCACCTGGCGGTCCGCCCGCGCGTTCTCGTGGGACATGCCGAACTCCTCGTGGCCGTCTGGGGCCCGGCCTACGGCGAGGATCGCCACCTCCTGCGCACCACGGTCCGGAACCTCCGGGCGAAGCTCGAGGCCGACCCGGATGCGCGGTTCATCGAGACGCAGTACGGCCTGGGCTACCGCTTCGTGCCGGGAGGCACCGGCGAGGCCGGGGGCGCGGGTGAGCTCACCGCCCCCGCTCCGGTCGGCGATCCGGAGGTCCCGCGGGGCTGACCGTCCGTCACGCGCGCCGCGGCGACGCGGGTCACGACGGCGCGCGTCAGCGCCCAGGCGCGAGCGGGATCGCGCGGGGCGCGGATCCGGACCTGGCTCGCCCCAAAGGTGACGTCGCCCGCCCGCACACCGGGAAGCAGCTGGCCGGCCACGAGGCGCATCGCCTCGGCCCGGCTGAGGCCGTTGGCGAAGCGGACGACGAGCTGACCTTCCTCCCGCGAGAGCGAGGCGATCCCGGCCGCCTCCGCCGCGAGACGGAGCTCGGCCACCTCGACGAGGCGCTCGACCGGTGGCGGCATCGGCCCGAACCGGTCGAGGAGCTCCTGGCGGAACGCCGCCAGGCCGCCGGTCGTCCGGACGCGGGCGAGGCGGCGATAGAGCTCCAGCTTCTGGGCCTCGTCCGGCACGTAGCCGTCGGGCAGGTGCGCGTCCACGGGAAGGTCCACCGTCGCGCCCGGGGCGGCGTGGACGGGCTCCCGACCCTCGTGGCTCGCCTTGCGCTCCTCGACTGCCTCGGCGAGGAGACGGGTGTACAGGTCGAACCCCACGTCGGCCATGTGCCCCGACTGCTCGCCGCCGAGGATGTTGCCGGCGCCCCGGATCTCGAGGTCGGCGAGGGCGATCTGGAAGCCCGCCCCGAGCTCCGACGCGTTGAAGATCGCCTGGAGACGCTTGCGGGCCTCATCGGAGAGGCGCTCGCGACGACGGTAGAGGAGGTACGCGTAGGCCCGCCGGCTGCTCCGCCCGACGCGCCCCCGAAGCTGGTAGAGCTGGGCCAGGCCGAGCGCATCGGCGCGGTCGATGACGATCGTGTTCGCGTTGGGGATGTCGAGGCCGGATTCGATGATCGTCGTGCAGACGAGGACGTCGGCCTCGCCGGAGGCGAACGTGCGCATGACCTGTTCCAGGGCGCCTTCGCTCAGCTGGCCGTGGCCGACGACGATCCGGGCGGCCGGCAGGAGCCGGCGGAGCTGGTCCGCCTGGGCCTCGATCGTCTCTACCCGGTTGTGGACGAAGAAGACCTGGCCGCCGCGATCGAGCTCGCGGAGGATCGCGTCCTTCACGAGCCCAGCCGAGGCCTCGGCGACGCGCGTCTGGATGGGCAGGCGGTCCTCCGGGGGCGTCTCGATGACCGAGAGGTCGCGAACGCCGACGAGGGCCAGGTTGAGGGTCCGTGGGATCGGCGTCGCCGAGAGCGTGAGGACGTCCACCTCGGTGCGGAGCTGCTTGAGGCGCTCCTTGGCGGCAACCCCGAACCGCTGTTCCTCGTCCACCACGAGGAGACCGAGGTCGCGGAAGCGGACATCCTTCGAGAGGAGCCGGTGCGTGCCCACGACGAGGTCCACCGTACCGGCCGCAAGGCCGGCGAGCGTCGACGCCTGCTCCCGCGCCGAGACGGCGCGGGAGAGGAGCCGCACGGTGACCGGGAACGCCGCGAAGCGCTGCTCAAAGGTTCGGACGTGCTGGTCCGCGAGCACCGTCGTCGGCACGAGGACGGCGACCTGGCGGTCGTCCTGGATCGCCTTGAAGGCCGTCCGCAGGGCGACCTCCGTCTTCCCGTAGCCGACGTCGCCGACGACGATCCGGTCCATCGGACGGACCGCCTCCATGTCGGCCTTGACCTCGTCGATCGCGCGGAGCTGGTCGGCCGTCTCCTCGTACGGGAACGAG
>JBBSAS010000014.1:0-15039 GCA_038252055.1 Candidatus Limnocylindrales bacterium | reverse complement strand
CCGGGCGAGCCGGCCCATGACGCCGTGCTGGCCTGCTTCGGCGACGCCGTGCGGGCCCCGGACGGCACGCTCGATCGGGCGGCCCTCGCGCGCCTCGTGTTCGGCGCTGCGGGCGTGGCTGCGCTGCGCGACCTCGAGGCGATCGTTCACCCGGCAGTCCGGTCGCGGATCCTCGCGGCAATCGCGGCAGCCGAGCAGAAGGGCATGGCTGCGGTCGTCGTGGAGGCGATCAAGCTCGTCGAGGGGGGCCTCGCCGAGCTCTGCGACGAGGTCTGGCTCGTGGACTGCGACGCAGCAGCACAGCGCGCCCGCCTCGCCGGTCGCGGCATGGCCGCGGACGATGCGGAGCGGCGGATCGCGGCCCAGGCGGGCCTGTGGCGGCAGGTCGGGGCGCTGCCCGGGGTGCTGAGGCTCGATACCACCGGCGACCCGGCGGAGACGGAGGCGGCCGTTGCCAGCGCCTACGAGGCGGCCCTGCGGCGTTCGTGAGCTGTCAGAACCCGTGAGCTGCCAGGGCCCGTGAGCGGGTAGGACCCGGCCGGGGCGGGCCTGGCGCGCCGGCGTGGCGCGCGGCGAACCTTACGGCGTGGAGTCGGCCGAGGGAACCGCGGAGGCGCCGGGCGCGGGTGACGCGCTTGCGGCCGGCGCCGGGGAGGCGCTGGCGATCGGCGCGGGAGCTTTCCCGGGTCCGTACCACTCCGGGAGGGGGAGGCCGTACCGGGCGACGATCTTCGTCGTCGTCGTGCCGAGCGTGGACGTGTCCACCTCGCGGAGATCCTGGTCGGGCCGAAGGGCAAGGCTGAACGCCGCGGCGCCGCTTGCCTGGAGGTGCGAGATCTCCTCGGCGACCGGGACCGACGCCTTGAGGACGTAGGCCGTGGCCGTCTTGGCGAGGACGAGCATGTCCTGGTAGACGATCTTCGTGGACTTGTCCGTGAAGTAGGTCCCCGCGGCCGCGACGTCCTCCGGCACGGCGATCGTGGAGGTCACGAAGACGTCAACGGCGGCTCCCGGCTGGACGAGGCCGCCGACGGCGCGATCGTCGGGGACCGTGATCGCGACGGCCCGCCAGGCGGGCGAGTCCGGGGCAACCGTCTCGGTCGGCCCGAGGATCGAGAACTGGGACCCCTGCGTCTGCCCGGCGAGCATGTTCGCGAAGACCGGCTGGCCCTTGAGGATGGCCGTGCCGGCGACGAGGCCGACGAGCTTCGTCGGATCGGCGAAGACCCCCTGGGCGGTCGTTGCGTCGATGGGAACCTGCCGAACCTCGAGATCCTCGGGGGCGAGCGCCTTACGGCTCGGGATCTCCACCGCGGCAACGACGATCGGAACGGTGGGTGTCCCCGACTGGGAAGCCTGCTGCTGGACCGCGTTCACGAGGATGAACGCCGCTGCGCCCGCGAAGAGGGCCAGGACCAGCCCGACGACGACGATGAACTTGCCGCGTCGCGACGGGTCGCGATACTCATATTCCATGCTTCGGGCAGCCTCCGGTCAATCTCCGAGCGTCGCGAGTCGCCGCGGGATCCGCAGCGACCGAGGACGATCTTCGCCCCGGCAGCCCGGGGACCCCATCGTCCCGAAGTACCGCCGACCTCATCCGATGGGGTCCCGCGACGGGGTCCCGCTGGCTCGCGACCGGCCGCCGCCCGTATCGAGACCGCCGGTTCACGGCAGGACGAGGTGGACGGGATTGCCGCGGATCGAGACCTGCCAGGTGGTCGTGTCGGTGGTGGTGCTGTCGAAGTCGTAGCGGATCTTCCACCAGCCGCCGAGGGTGCCCGCGGGCTCGCCCGGCGGCAGGGGTGCCGCGTACGTCTTGGGCAGGGGGACCGTCAGCGTCACCCAGGAATTGTTGTACTGGCCCGAACCGTTGATCGTGGTCCGCAGGGTCGTCACGTTCGTGCCGCTCTTGGAGCCGGTCGCCGTCGAGTCCGCGGTGTAGTTGAAGGGCGTGGCCACGTAGCCCGTGTCCGTTGGCCGGAGGACCTCGATGCTCGAGTTCCCCGAGGCGTCGCCCGGATCGAAGAGCTGGATGACCATCGTCTTGCCGGCATGGACGGCCTCGATCCGGCCGAGGTAGAAGAGGGTGGTCCCGTTGGCAACGTTCGCGTAGATGACCATCTTCCCGAGCCCGTAGACGTAGGGCTGGTGGGCCGGGTCGGCGGAGACCGCCCGGAGCGCCCACATGTTCTCGGCGCTCGTGCCGCGCTGGTCGGCGAGGTTCAGGAGGTTCGTCGTGGTCGCCTGGAGTCGGTACGTGCCCGGCGAGACCACGGTTGCCAGGGTCCACCAGGCATTGTGGTACGGATCGCTCGTGCAGTCCGGCAGCGACCAGAAGGCGTGGCCGGGCCAGGATGCCGAGTTCTCGCGGAGCGCCGCGCTCCGGTCTGCCTGTCGTTCCCGCTCGAACAGGCTGCCGCTCGACGCGACCTGGACGTCGTCGGAGTAGTCGAGCGGGGTGTTCGCGGGATCCGACCAGAGGGTGTAGTAGGTCGACACCGCCGGCTGGCCCGATTGGTTCCAGGGGATCCAGTGGTCACCGGTGCCCTTCTGGTCGTCGACCGCGCAGAAGGTCGGATCGTAGAGGTCGATGTTCGTGGCGCCGGCCCCGGCCGGAACCTCGATCGCGTACTGGTAGCCCCGCGCGTCGTATTGGTTGTTGACTGTCGGGCTCGGGTTGTAGTACGTGCCGTAGGCGTCTCCGGCCGACCGGTTCGTGCCCTGCGCCTCTGCTGCGGCCCAGAAGAAGCCGGTGTTGTCCCCGTACGAGCTCAGGGGGCTGCCCATCGGAACGGGCAGCGTGTACTCGGCCGTGGCCGTCCGCGTGATGCGCACCGAGCTCATCCCGATGGCCCGCAGGAAGTAGGTGCCGTAGGAGCGTGTGATCGTGACGTCGAGGCGGCGGTTCGAGCCCCCGTTCACGGCCGGGCTGATGACTGCCCCACCGGCCGTGGAGAAGCCGTTCCGCTGGGCCTCGGCCGTTGCCTTCGCCGAGGCGGTGGAGAAATCCCCGGGCATGTACGGGACGCCGGCCAGCGCGGCCGCCTCGGCGGCCTGCTGGACATGGAGCGAGTTGTTCCAGATGTTCCCGATGTCGATGACCAGGGCGAGGATCGCGAAGAGCGCGCCGAGGGCGAAGACGAAGATGACGAGAACCTGCCCGGCACTTCGGACACCTCGTCGCCGACCGCCTGTCTGCCGCGTCGGGCGGGTCGCGCCGATCGCCGCCCGTTGCCGGGTCACGTCGTCGGCTCCAGCTTCATGACCGTCGCGTCGGTCATCGTGATCGTCGTGTAGGGCGGATTCCCGTTCATGAAGAGGCCGAGGAGGGTGCCGAGCGGTGTCTGCGGCCGGAAGGCGTAGACGACGCGGACGCCGATCGAATCGCCGTTGATCCCGGCCACCCGGCTCGTCGCGGGCCAGCCGGGGAGCCCGACCGGGTTGCCGTCGCGATCGTACGTGTTGACCAGCCCGCTGATCGGCCGCCCAGCGGTGTCCGACTTGAAGATCTCGATCGAGGTGATGTTCTCGACGAGGATCGGGTCGGTAAGGCCGCGCTGGACGGCCGCCAGGATGACCGGGTCCACGCCCGCCGGCTGCGACCCGCCGCTTCCCAGGCTGGCTCCCACGCGAGCTCCTTCACGGACCGCATAGGCCATCGCGTTGCGGTGATCGAAGGCGATCCCGAACTCGAGCATTCCCATGAGGAGGATCAGGAAGAGCGGCAGGATGAGGACGAACTCGACCATCGCCTGGCCTCGCGCCCGGTCGCGCGGGATGGCGACGGCATCTGCCGGCTCCCGGTCGAGGGGTCGCGGAGGACCGCCGGACCCGACCCGTCGGCTCACTGCTTCGGCTCCATCCGCAGGGTCGCCCCGTCGGCGAGGTCCCAGGTCTGCCCGAGCGCAACCGGTGTCGCGCCGACGTAGCGATAGCCGATGCGCACCCCGATCACGTCGAGGCCCGCCGAGAGTGCGTCGTGACGGTCGAACTGCGGGTACCCCTCGGCGCCGACGAGGGTGTAGGGCTGGTCGGGCGACCCGTGGCAGTCGAGCGTCCCCTGGCGCACGTACCGATTGACGATCCCGGGGACCGGGTCGCCCGCGGCGTCCGATTCGAAGATCTCCACGAACTCGACCCGGCTCCGGTCGATCGGCGGGGTGAGGGCATGCTCCACCGCGTTGAGGATCGAGCAGTCGGCACCGTCGACCGCCCCCGCCTGGGCCGCCGCGCTCGCCCCCTGGCGGGCCGCGTACTGGACCGTGAGCACGGCGTTGTAGAGGAAGCCGAACTCCAAGATCCCCATGAGGAGCAGGAGGAAGACCGGGACCACGAGCGAGAACTCGACGAGCGTCTGGCCGCGATCGCGGCGATCCGACGGCCGCCCGCTGGATCTCGTGCCCTGCGCTCCGATCATCTCCACTCCACTGACATGCGCGAACCCGGGACCGCCGCGGGGACCCGGGTTGAGTATCGGCGGGGACGACGACGGCTCCCATCCGCGATTGGTCCCCCGGCGCCGGCGCATTCGTACCGCGGCCTGTCGCCCGAAGGCACCAGGCGAGCAGGCAGGTTGTAGAACGGCTGTTCTAGCGCGATCGGCCCGTCGTGCTACGCTTGGCCCTGCCGTCGCCGCTGGAGGTCCGCCCGTGCCCGACTTCAAGCTCGTCGCCCCCTTCGAGCCGACCGGCGACCAGCCGGAGGCGATCGCGCGCCTCTCGGATGGCCTCACCCGCGGGTTCCGCAACCAGGTCCTCCTCGGGGCAACCGGCACGGGCAAGACGTTCACGATCGCCCGGGTGATCGAGCAGGCGAACCGGCCGACCCTCGTGCTGGCCCACAACAAGACGCTCGCGGCGCAGCTCTACGCGGAGTTCCGCGATTTCTTCCCCGAGAACGCGGTCGAGTACTTCGTCAGCTACTTCGATTACTACCAGCCGGAGGCGTACCTGCCCCGCTCCGACACGTACATCGAGAAGGACTCGAGCCGGAACGAGGAGATCGACAAGCTCCGCCACGCGGCGACGAAGGCCCTCTTCGAGCGGCGCGACGTCATCATCGTTGCCTCGGTGTCGTGCATCTACGGCCTCGGCGCGCCGGTGGACTACGGGGCCACCGTCCTCCGCCTCAAGCGGGGCGGGGCCTACCGCCGCGACACAGTCCTGCGGCACCTCGTGGACCTCCAGTACCAGCGCAACGACACGGCTCTCCAGCGCTCCCGCTTCCGCGTCCGGGGCGACACCCTCGAGCTCGTCCCGTCGGCCGAGGACCGCTTGGTGCGGGTGGAGTTCTTCGGCGACGAAGTGGAGCGGATCACCGAGCTCGACCCGCTCACCGGGGAGCTGCTGGCCGAGCGCGACGAGGTCAACATCTTCCCGGCCAGCCACTTCGTGACTCCCGCCGACAAGCTCCAGGCCGCGGTGGCGACGATCGGCGCCGAGATGGAGGAGCGGGTCGGCTGGCTGGACGGGCAGGGCCGGGTCCTCGAGGCCGAGCGGCTCCGCCAGCGCACGACCTTCGACCTGGAGATGATCCGGGAGCTCGGGTTCTGCTCGGGGATCGAGAACTACTCCCGCCACCTCTCCGGCCGCGAGCCCGGGTCGCGCCCCTGGACGCTGCTCGACTACTTCCCCCCGGACTGGCTCCTCGTCGTCGACGAGTCGCACATGACGATCCCCCAGGTCGTGGGGATGTACAAGAACGACCGGACCCGCAAGGAGATCCTCGTCGACTTCGGCTTCCGGCTGCCGTCGGCGCTCGACAACCGGCCCCTCACCTTCGAGGAGTTCGAGGCCACCGTTCACCAGGCCGTCTACATGAGCGCCACGCCGGGGCCCTACGAGCTCGAGCGGACCGAGCGGATCGCCGAGCAGCTCATTCGCCCGACCGGGATCGTGGACCCGGTGATCACCGTGCGCCCCACGGAGAGCCAGATCGACGACCTCATGGAGCGGATCCGGGAGCGGGTGGACCGCGGCGAGCGGGTCCTCGTGACCACGCTCACGAAGCGGATGGCGGAGGACCTGACCGACTACCTCCGCGAGCTCGGGGTGAAGGTCCAGTACCTCCACAGCGAGGTGGACACCCTCGAGCGGGTCCAGATCCTCCGCGACCTCCGCCTGGGGGTCTTCGACGTCCTCGTCGGGATCAACCTCCTCCGCGAGGGGATCGACCTGCCCGAGGTCAGCCTGGTCGCGATCCTCGACGCCGACAAGGAGGGGTTCCTGCGGAGCGCCTGGTCGCTCATCCAGATGACCGGCCGGGCGGCCCGCAACATCGGCGGCGAGGTGGTGATGTACGCCGACGTCGTGACCCAGTCGATGCGGGCGGCCATCGGGGAGACGGATCGCCGCCGGGGGATCCAGGAGCGCTACAACGTGGAGAAGGGGATCACGCCCCTCACGATCGTCAAGGAGATCCGGGACATCAACGACCGGCTCCGGGTGGCGGCCGAGGTCGGGGCGCCGTACGGCAGCGACGGCCGGGGGCGCGATCTCGACGGAGCCTCGCTGGCACAGGTCGAGAAGCTCGTGGCCCGTCTCGAGACGGAGATGCGGGCCGCCGCCCGGGAGCTCGAGTTCGAGCGCGCGGCCGCCCTGCGCGACGAGATCCAGCAGATCCGGCTGCGGGTCCTCGCCGAGGATGCCTCGGTGATCGTGGGCCGCGCGGCGGAGCGTGCCGGGGGGCCGCCCGGGCGTGCCCCGGCGCGGAGCGAGCGGGGCCGCCGACCCGGCCAGCGCGAGGCGCCCGCGTCGTCGTCCTCGGCGCTGGAGGTCACCGAGGTGATCGTCGTCCCCGCGGGCGAGGAGCCGGCGATCGCCGAGGGGACGGCCGCGGACTGGCTGCCGGGCCTGCGTGACGAGCACGACGACGAGGACAGCGCGGGCTGGCAGGCGAAGTGGCTCGACCGCCCAACCTGGGACCGGACCGTCACCCCGAACGTCCGCCATCGGACCGGCCGTCGCTCTCCTCGCCGATAGAACGCCTGTACCAAACAGGCCCGCTGCCGTAGACTAGCGACGTGCCATCCGACCAGTTGATCGTGCGCGGCGCGCGCGAGCACAACCTCAAGAACATCACCGTCGCGATGCCACGCGACCGGCTCGTCGTGATCACCGGCCTCTCGGGTTCGGGGAAGAGCAGCCTCGCCTTCGACACGATCTACGCCGAAGGGCAGCGCCGCTACGTCGAGAGCCTCTCGGCGTACGCTCGCCAGTTCCTGGGCCAGATGGAGAAGCCCGACGTCGACCAGATCGACGGGCTCAGCCCCGCGATCTCGATCGACCAGAAGGGGGCCAGCCGGAACCCGCGCTCGACGGTCGGCACGGTCACCGAGATCTACGACCACCTGCGGCTCCTGTTCGCCCGGATCGGCCACCCCCACTGCCCCCGCTGCGGCCGCGAGATCGAGCGCCAGACCGTCCAGCAGATCGTGGACCAGGTCTTCCAGCTGCCGGCCGGCACCCGCCTCCTGGTCCTGGGGCCGCTCGTGAAGGACCGCAAGACCGAGGGCGAGCGGATCTTCGAGGCCGCGCGCAAGCAGGGGTTCGTGCGTGTCCGCGTGGACGGGCAGCAGATGGACCTCTCCGAGACGGTGACCCTCGACAAGTACAAGCGCCACACGATCGAGGTGGTCGTGGACCGTTTCGTCGTCCGCGCGCCCGAGCGACCGGGCGAGGCACCCCCCGACGCAGCCCGGCTTGCCGACTCGATCGAGACGGCCCTTCGCCTCGGCGAGGGCGTTGCCGTGGTCGCCCCGGCGGCTCGCGACGGCGAGACGCCCGACTTCGAGGAGCGCCGTTACAGCGAGCGCTACAGCTGCCCCTACGACGGGACGACGATCGACGAGCTGGAGCCGCGGAGCTTCTCCTTCAACTCGCCGCACGGCGCCTGCCCGACCTGCACCGGGATCGGGACCCAGCTCGTCATCGATCCCGACCTCGTCATCCCGGACCGTGGCAAGAGCGTGGCCGGGGGCGCCCTCGTGCCGTGGGCGAAAATGCCGACCGAGGCCTCGTGGCGGATGAAGATCCTCGAGGCGATCTTCGGCGAGCACGGCTGGGACATCCGCCAGCCGGTCCGCGACCTGCCCGCAGAGGCCGTCGAGCACCTCCTCCACGCCGCGAAGGAGGAGAAGGTCCTCGTCCGCTACCGCCACGACCGCGGCGAGAACACGTACTGGGCCACCTTCGAGGGGCTCGTCACGAACCTCGAGCGGCGCTTCCGCGAGACCGACTCGGAGTACATCAAGACCGAGCTCCAGAAGTACATGGTGGCCCGACCCTGCCCGGCCTGCGGCGGCCAGCGCCTCCGGCCGGAGGCCCTCGGCGTCACGATCGACGGCCGGAGCATCCACGACGTCTCGACGATGAGCGTGACCGAAGCCCTCGCCTGGGTCGCCGCGTTGCCGGACCGCCTGACCGATCGCGAGCGGGCGATCGCCCGGATGGTCCTCAAGGAGATCGTCGCCCGCCTCGGATTCCTTGCCGACGTCGGCCTCGACTACCTGACGATCGACCGGACCAGCTCCACGCTGTCCGGCGGCGAAGCCCAGCGGATCCGCCTCGCCACCCAGATCGGAAGCTCCCTCGTCGGCGTCCTCTACATCCTCGACGAGCCCTCGATCGGTCTCCACCAGCGCGACAACGCGAAGCTCATCGCCACCCTCACCCGCCTGCGCGACCTCGGCAACACCCTCCTCGTGGTCGAGCACGACGAGGAGACGATCCGGACGGCCGACTGGGTCATCGACATCGGGCCCGGGGCAGGGGAGCACGGTGGCGAGGTCATCGCCTCGGGGCCGCTCGAGACGGTCCTGGCGGCACCGCGCTCGATCACCGGCGCGTTCCTCCGCGGCGACCGCGAGGTGCCGATCCCCGCCCACCGGCGGCCCGGCAACGGGCAGGAGATCGTCGTCCGGGGAGCTCGCGAGCACAACCTCCGGGGGATCGACGTGGCCTTCCCCCTGGGGCGGTTCGTGGCCGTGACGGGCGTCTCGGGCTCGGGGAAGAGCACCCTCGTCACGGAGATCCTCTATCGCGCCCTCGCCCGGGAGCTGAACGGGGCGCGCGAGGCGCCCGGCGCCCACGACGCGCTCGAAGGTGCCGGGCAGGTGGACAAGATCATCGAGATCGACCAGAGCCCGATCGGGCGAACCCCGCGCTCGAACCCGGCCACGTACACGGGCCTCTTCGGCCCGATCCGTGAGCTCTTCGCGGGCGTCCCCGAGGCGCGGGTGCGCGGCTACGGGCCCGGGCGCTTCAGCTTCAACGTCAAGGGCGGTCGCTGCGAGAACTGCAAGGGCGACGGCATCCTGAAGATCGAGATGCAGTTCCTCCCCGACGTCTACGTCCCCTGCGAGGTCTGCAAGGGAAAGCGCTACAACCGGGAGGCGCTGGAGATCCACTACCGGGGCCACTCGATCGCCGACGTCCTGGACATGACGATCGAGGAGGCCCTCGAGGTCTTCGCGGCCGTCCCGAAGGTGGCCACGAAGCTGCGGACGATGGTCGACGTCGGCCTCGGCTACGTCCACCTCGGCCAGCCGGCGACGACCCTGTCCGGGGGCGAGGCGCAGCGGGTGAAGCTCTCCACGGAGCTCTCCCGGCGGGCCACCGGCAGGACGCTCTACGTCCTCGACGAGCCGACGACGGGGCTCCACTTCGCCGACGTCGAGAAGCTCCTCCAAGTCCTCCACCGGCTCGTGGACGCGGGCAACACCGTGGTCGTCATCGAGCACAACCTCGACGTCATCAAGACGGCCGACTGGATCGTGGACCTCGGCCCCGAGGGCGGGACCCGGGGCGGCGCGATCGTGGCCGAGGGGACGCCGGAGGCCGTGGCCCGGGTCGAGGGATCCGCGACCGGCGAGTACCTGGCCCGGGTCCTCCGGGGCGAGCCGCTCGTGCCCCTCTCCGACGTGACGTTTGCCGAGGAGCTCGACCGGGAGCTGGCCCGCACGGCGGTCTCCACGGGGGAGGTACCGCGGGAGATCGCCGCGGGGGCGGACTCGACGCCCCCGGACATGCCGCTGCCGGTGCGCCCTGCGTCGATCGCGGCGACGCCGCCCCGCAAGCGCGCCGCCGCGGTTCGCAGCCGGGGCGCATAGGCGAGCCGGTGTGCCGCCAGCCGCCGGCCGTGGGGCGCCCACGCGGTACGATGCGGCCATGCCCGACATCGAGTTCGCCTTCCTCGCCGACGCCGCCGAGGCCCGGCCGGGCGAGAAGTTCCACGTCATCGGGGGCGGCGTCTCGAGGCTCGCCTCGTTCGCCTTCCCGTTCCGACATCCGCACCTCGCCCTCGTCGTCGGCCTGACCGTCACCGCGCCGGAGGCCGGGCGCGAGCACGAGGTCCGGTTCGTGCTCCTCGATCCCGACGGGCGCGAGCTGGCTGGGGCGGGCGGGCTCCTGCGGGCCGGCGTGCCGGCCGACGCGCGCGACAGCGTCCACACCTTCGCGGTCGACCTCTGGAGCATTGGCTTCGAGAAGCCAGGCGACCACTCCTTCCGGATCCTCGTGGACGGATCCGAGCGCAAGCGCCTGCCGCTCCTCGTGGATCGCGTGGCCGAGGCTCCGCCGCCGTTCCCGGGCCCGGTGCCGTCCGGCTCTACGCTCAACTGAATGTCCAGTGACGCCGGATGCAGGGAGGGGCGCCGGGTGACGCCGCGGACGCCGAGCCGCCACGAGATCCCGGAGATCGACGAGGCGGGCCTCGTGGCAGCGCGCCGCGCCGACTGCCTCCTCGCCGCCGCGCGCACGGCGGGAAGCGCCCGCTGGGAGGCCTTCCTCGCGCCCCTGCCGGAGCACTTCCGCGATGGCCCTCCCGCGGACATCCAGGCCGCCGCGCGTCGGGGCCGCGCCGCCTTCGGGGCGAAGGATTCGATCGCCGACGTGCTGCCCTGGGAGGACGCGATGGCGTTCCGCGATGCGCTCGACAGGCTCCTCAAGGTCATCGCGCGCTGGGAGGCGGCCCAGCGCTGAGACCGCCGGCCTCGGGCGGGGCATCCGCCGGTGATGAGCACCGCGGCCGATGGGGCGGGGCCGCCCCCGCAGGGTCAGGCAAGCTCCCCGGGGTCGAAGGCCTCGCGCAGGAACGGCGAGGGCGCGCCCGGGTCGAAGACCAGGGTCAGGCTTCGCCGGGCCCGTGTCCAGGCCACGTACGCCAGGCGCCGCTCCTCCTCGAGGGCCCGGTCAGAGTCGGTGGCCTCCGCGAGGCTGCGGGCGCTCGGGAAGCGGCCCTCGGTCATCCCCAGGACGGCAACGTGATCCCACTCGAGGCCTTTCGTCGCGTGGGCCGTCGCGAGCGTCAGGGCCGCGTCGGGGCTGCGGAGCCGGGCCAGGAGCTCGCGCGTCGCGGCAATCGCCGTCCCGAGGTCCGCCCCGGCCGGCAGCCCCACCGCCCAACCGACGAGGGCCGCCCGGAGCTCGTCGAGGGTCCAGGCGGGCTCCGGGTCGGGATCATCGGGCGACGTGCCCTCGCGGGCGCTCGATCCGCGGACCGGTCGACCCGAGGACGGGCGCGCTGGATCCCGGGGCAGCCCAGCCCCGCCGGGTCCGGGCGCCGATCGCGCCAGGCGAGCCGCGACCGGGACGGGGCGCCGGTCGGCGGCCGCCTCCGCCACAAGGCCATCCAGGCGGGCGTCCTCGATCGGAAGCGGCACCCCGTCGGCCCGGAACGGGACGCCGGCGGCGAGGCACGCCGCCACGCCGGGCAGGAGCTCGCGGCGCGTGCGTGCCAGGATCGCCCGGCTCCGCCCATCGTCGGGCCAGCGCCGGAGGAGGTCCGCGGCGGCGTCGGCGAGGCCGGGATCTACGGGCGCGAGGACCAGGCTCCCGTGGGCATCGGGACCCGGGCGGATCTCCTTGGCGAACCGCTCCCGGTTGTAGGCCACGAGGCGGACGGCCCGGGCGAGGACCGGTGCGGGGCAGCGGTAGTTCACCGCCAGGTCCACCCGCCGCAGGCCCGGCAGCGCGTCCGCGAGACCCAGGACGCGCCGCACGTCGGCGAGTCGCCAACCGTAGATGCTCTGGTCGTCGTCGCCCACGAGGAAGATCCGGTTCGCGGGCGCGGCGAGGAGGAGGGCCAGGCGGAGCTGGCTCCGGTCCACGTCCTGGACCTCGTCCACGAGAAGGTGGGCGCAGCGGTCGCGCCAGCGGGCGAGCAGCGCTGGGTCGGACTCGAGGGCGCGCAGGGCGCCCGCCACGAGATCGTCGAAGTCGCTCGCGCCCGCCTCGGCGAGAGCCCGCTCGTAGGCGAGGAAGGCCATGGCCACGGGCCCCGGCGCCGGATCGCGGGCGACATCCTCCTCCGTGACCCCGAGATCGAGCTTCAGCCGCGAGAACGCGTCGTCGAGCCGGCGCCGGGTCGCGGCGTCGACCCCGGGCGCGGTCCGCCGGAGGATCTCGCCGCGGGCCACCAGCCTGGGCGGCATGCCGGCGTCGCGGAGGATCTCGAGACCGAGCGCGTGGAACGTCCGGGCGCGGACGGGGCAGGACGCCCCTCCGGGGGACCCGGCCCCTCCGGTCTGCCGTCCCCGGGCCCCCAGCGGTTCGAGCGCCGGGGTCAGACGTTCGCGTAGCTCTTCGGCGGCGCGGGCGTTGAAGGTGATCGCGGCGATCGTCGCCGGGTCCACGCCGCTTGCCACCAGCCAGGCGACCCGAGCCACGAGCGTGGTCGTCTTCCCGCTGCCCGCCGGGGCGATGCAGAGAACGGGCCCGGGAGGCGCGGTCGCCGCCGCGCGCTGGTCCGGCGCCAGGCGGGCCAGCCGCTCGGCGACGTCGTGAGGCGGGGCAGGGGAGCCGAGCCGGCCGACGTCCATGGCCCCAGTGTGGCGGGCGCCGCTTCACCGCCGCTCACCCGCGGTTCGCCGCCCGGCGGGCGCCACCAAGGGCCGGATCGCGCCAACGATCGGGACGTTCGGCCGTAGCCGGACCCGGGCCGGGCCTCTACGGTCCGGCCATCGCTTCCCCGCGCGACCCGGGAGAGAGGGAACGGGTCGCCCCGCGTCCCCGCGCGTGTGCCCTCGCGACGGAGGTGTCCCCGGTGCAACGTACCCGGCCGCTCGTGCTGGTGACGGTCCTGGCCTTGCTCGCGTCGCTCGGGGCCGCGCCCCCGACCGCGCGGGCGGTCGGTCCCGTCGCATTCACCATCCTCCACACGAACGATTTCCACGGCCAGCTGGAAGCCTCCGGGAGCAATCCCGGGTCAGCCCGCGTTGCCGCCGTCGTGAACGGCGTGCGGACCGACGTCGGCGCCTCGAATGTCCTCCTGGTGGACGCGGGCGACGAGATGCAGGGCTCGCTCCTGTCCAACCTCCAGCACGGGGCACCGACCATCGCGACCTTCAACGCGATGGGCTACGCGGTCGCCACGTTCGGCAACCACGAGTTCGACTGGGGCCAGGCGAACCTCGCCGACCGGACGGCCCAGGCGAGCTACCCGTTCGTGACCGCCAACATCGTCAAGAACGACACCGGGAACTGCGCGACGGCCGGCTGGACGAAACCGGACTTCGCCGCCGACCCCTACGTCGTCGAGATTGTCGACGGCGTCAGGGTCGCCTTCGTCGGCGTGACGACGGGCGAGACGCCGACGATCACCGTCTCCACGGCGACCGCCGGTCTCTGCTTCAAGGACCCGGCCGACTCGATCCTCCACTACTACGACGCGATGAAGGCCGCTGCCGACGTCGTCGTCGTGCTGAGCCACCTCGGCTACCCCGACGGCGGGTACGGCTACGGCATCCCCGTCTACGGCGACCAGACCCTTGCCGCGAAGCTCAACGCGGCCGGCAAGCCGGCCAACCTGGTCATCGGCGGCCACAGTCACACGAACCTGGCGGCGGCGACCGTCGTCGGCACGACGCCGGTCGTGCAGGCCTACTACAACGGCCGGCGCGTCGGGCGCGCCGACATGACCTTCGACCCCGCGACGAAGGCCGTGACCGTGAGCTGGCAGAGCCTCGCCGTCAGCACGACCGGGGCCGAGGACGCCGGCGTGAAGGCGGTCGTCTCCTCATACGCGACCGATCCCAGCTACGTGGCCCTCGTCAACACGCCCGTCGGCTACAGCGCCGTCGACCTGCCGCGCAACGGCGGCAAGACCGACAACATGATGGGCACCTTCATCGACGACGCCATCTACGGGTACCTCAACGGCGATTCGGATCCGGCCAACGACGTCGACCTCTTCTTCAACAACGCGGGCGGGATCCGGACCGACTGGTGCTGGGACGGCGCCGCGTGGGCGAACACCGGCTGCGCGGCCGGGACGCACGCCCCGGGGCTGCTGACCTACGGCAACATGTTCACGATCCTGCCGTTCGGCAACGCGACGGTGGTCGGGACGATGACCGGGGCCGAGATCCTCGACGTCCTGGACCACGGGCCGCAGATCGCCGGCGTCATCCAGCCGGCGGGACTGAAGTACGGCTATTACGCGTACAAGGACGCGAACCCCGGTCCGCAGCCGTACGCGTGGGGCGCGTTCGATTACTGCATCGTCAACAAGGTCTCGCACGACTGCGAGCCGATCGACATGGCGAGGACCTACAGGGTCGGGACCAACGAGTTCCTCGCCCCCGCCGGCGGCGACGGCTTCAACGCCTTCAAGTACCTGAAGGACGTCACCTACTGGGGCGACATGCTCAATGCCGTCAACGCCTGGGTGAGCGCGAACCACGGCACCCCGGCCACCGCCTACGCAGGGCCGAACGGCGACGGCACGCTCGATGGGCGGATCACCCGCGACGGGACGGACACGCCCGACAGCGGGACGATCGTGCCCGTCACGATCCTCCACCACAACGACTCCCACGGGAACCTGGCCAAGGGCACCTACGTCGGCTATACCCAGCTGGCGACCCTGATCGGGCAGGAACGCGCCCACAACCCCGACCGCACCCTTCTCCTCAACGGCGGCGACGCGATCCAGGGCGACGCGATGATGTACTACTTCAAGTCGTCCTACAGCGGGTTCGCCAGCGACGGGACGCCCCTCGACGCCTCGCTCCAGACGAACCCGATGATGGCCGCCCTG
>JBBSAS010000013.1:0-15138 GCA_038252055.1 Candidatus Limnocylindrales bacterium | reverse complement strand
GACGAATGGGGCTATAGCTCAGCTGGAAGAGCGTCTGAATGGCATTCAGAAGGTCCGGGGTTCGAGTCCCCGTAGCTCCACCACTCACCTGACCGAAGCCGCCGACCCGACCCCTTGCCCCAGCGGCGGGGGGTCGATCGATTCCGGGCCTGTCGCTCGCGCGGGCGGCGGACGTCCGTCGTGATCCGCTCCGCCGTTGCGTGATTCTCCGGATGCCGGAGGGTCCGGTCTCTCTGCTACGGTCGCGCCATGAACCCCCGCGTGCGGAACGATCTCGCGATCGCCGTTGCCGTCATCGGCCTCGTCGCGGCGTCGCTCGCGATCGTCGTCGGAAAGGTGGACCTGGGGTTCAACTTCTACGGGGACGGCGACCTGCTGCGGATCGCCGATGTCCGCCCCAACAGCCCCGCCGACCGGGAGGGCTTCCGGGCGGGCATGGTCGTCACCTCGGTCAACGACCAGCCGCTAGTGATCCTCCCCCAGTACGTCTATCCCGAGGTGTCCGAGCCGACACTAGAGCCGGAGCCGACGCTGGAGCCCGGGCCGACCGTCGAACCCACCGCGGCGCCGTCGGAGGTCCCGGCGACATCCTCGCCGGCCCCGTCGGCCAGCCCCGGTGCCTCCACCACAACCGGCCCGGGCGACTCGCCTGCAGCTTCGGGTTCGACCGTCCCGTCGTCGCCTGGTCCGTCGTCCTCGCCCGTCGCGCCCTCGCCGACAGTATCGGCCGCCCCCACGCCGAGCCCCGCGGTGCCGGAGCCCACGCCGAACGGCGGGGCCGGCGGCGGCGAGCCGACCGAGGTGCCGCAGCCCACGCCGTACCTCGACCCACCGTCGCCGAGGATCGTCAACGCGGACGGCATCGCGTTGGTCAGCGAGTCGCCGAACATCAACGCGCTCGAGGCCGTCTCCGGGACCGACCTGCTCACCCCCGGCCACGGCGACTGGATGGTGACCTACCTCGGACGGTGGTACGCAGGCGACCTGGGCGGCCGGACAGCCGGACTGCTCGTGGGCGCCCTGCTTCTCATGGCGGCCGTCCTCTTCGCCAGCCTGCTCGGACCATCGCTGCGGCCGCTCGCGGCGCCCCTCGCCGCCGCCACCGCGACCCCCCTGTTGACGCTTCCCCTGCTGGCCACGTGGTCGAGCCCGGCCGTGGCGCTCGTGGGCGTCCTCCTGCCCCTCGCCATGGTCCCGCTCGGCGACGCCCTGGCCGACCGGATCGTCGATCCGGAGGTGCGCCGGGGGGCCCGGCTCACGATCGTCGCCAGCGCGGCGTCCGCGATCACCCTCGGTCTCACCCAACCCCTCCAGGGCATCTCGAGCCCATCCGGCGGGTTCCTCTTCTACCTCCTGGTCGCCTTGATCCCGCTGGCGCCCGTCGTCGGGAGCGTGGTCGCGACGAGGGCGAACCCGGCAGCCGTGGCGGCCGACGGTGGACCCGTCCAGTCGACCGAGCTGGTAATGGCGGGTGGCACGCCGGTTGCCGCCCTGGCGACGGCGATGTTCTGGAACCCGTTCCTGCTCCCCCTCTCCGCGTGGCTCGCCGCGATCGCCGTCGGCGGGCGCCTCACCGTGCGGCCGCTGGCCCGGCTCCTGAGCCGCGCCCGCCTCCAGCGTGATCTCGTTGTCGCCGCGACCGAGGCCGAGCGAGCCCGGGTCGCGGCGGACATCCACGACGACGCGCTCCAGGAGCTGACGCTGCTGGTCCGCCGCCTGGATGCCGCCGGCGACACGGAGAGCGCGGAGATGACCCGGGGCGTGATCGAGCGGCTTCGCGCCATCTGCGGCGACCTCCGCCTCCCGCTCCTCGACGACCTGGGGGTGGGACCCGCCCTCGACTGGCTGGTCCAGCGCATGGACGGGTCGAACGGGCAGATCCGGCTCGAGCGTACGGATACGGTGCGACCGCCGCGCGAGGTCGAGCTGGCCTTCTTCCGGGTGGCCCAGGAGGCCCTCGCCAACGCAACCCGCCATGGAAGGCCGCCGATCGTCGTGCGCTACCAGGCCGACGAGGCCGGCGCCGCCCTCACGGTGGACGACGCGGGCCCCGGCATCGACCCCGGGGCGGCCGACGCCGCCGAGCAGGCGGGTCGCTTCGGGCTCCTGAACATGCGCCAGCGAGCCGAGCAGATCGGGGCGATCCTCGATGTCCGGCCGTGGCCCGGCGGCGGCACCCACGTCGGGCTGCAGTGGCGGCCACAATGACCCGGTGAGCCCCGACGAGCCGAAGTCCCGGTGAGCCCCGAAGGCCCGGCGACCCCCGCGCCGATCCGCGTCGCGATCGTGGACGACCACCCGGTCGTCCGGGAGGGCACGGCCGCCCTCCTCGCGGCCCAGCCCGGTCTCGCCGTCGTCGGCACGGCCGGGTCCCTCGATGAGGCGCGCGACCTGCTCGAGCGGGTCGATGCCGACGTCCTCCTGCTCGACATCCGCCTGGGCCAGGAGAGCGGCCTCGGCCTCCTGGCGCCGGACGGGCCTCCGGGCGGGACGCCGTCCCGGACCCGCCCCGCGATCGTCGTCCTCACCGCCTACGACTACCCGCAGTACGCCGAGGCGGCCCTGCGCCTGGGCGCTGCCGGCTTCGTCGTTAAGACGGCCCCGCTGGCCCAGCTCCTCGACGCCATCCGTCGGACCGCCGCGGGCGGCCTCGCCTTCCAGGTGCGCCCGCCCGCACCGGGCGCCGAGCTTCCGACCGCGCGCGAGCTCGAGGTCGTCCGCCTGGTCGCCGACGGCCGGAGCAACGACGAGATCGGGCAGGCGCTGGGCATTGGACCGCGGACCGTGGAGACGCACCTCCGGCGCCTGTTCGAGCGGTTCGACCTCGCCTCGCGCACCGAGCTGGCGACGCGGGCCCTGCGCGAGGGCTGGCTGGACGTCCCGCCGCCCTGACGCCCCGCGCGACCCCCGCCGAGCGAGGGCTCGCCGCAGGCGCTAGATTCGATCGTCATGACCACCGAACGGACCCGGATCGAGCGCTACGACCCTGCCGCCATCGAGCCCCGCTGGCAGCAGCGATGGGAGGAGCTCGGGCTCTACCGGACCGACCTGTTCGACACGACACGCCCCCCGTTCTACCTGCTGACGATGTACGACTACCCGTCGGGGAACCTTCACGTCGGCCACTGGTACGTGAAGACGCCCACCGACGCGGTGGGCCGCTACCGGCGGATGCGCGGCAACAACGTCTTCTTTCCGGTTGGCTTCGACTCCTTCGGCCTGCCCGCCGAGAACGCGGCGATCAAGAACCGGATCCACCCGGCGGACTGGACGTGGCGGAACATCGAGACGATGCGGCGCCAGCTGCGGAGCATGGGCGCCTCGTTCGACTGGAACGCCGAGGTCGTCACCTGCGACCCGGCCTACTACCGCTGGAACCAGTGGCTCTTCCTCCGATTCCTCGAGGCCGGGCTGGCCTACCGGGCGACCTCGCCGGTGGACTGGTGCCCGAACGACGGCACCCTCGCCCGCGAGCAGGTCGAGGGCGTGGATCGCCACTGCTGGCGCTGCGGGGCGAAGGTCGAGAAGCGCGACCTGGCCCAGTGGTACCTGCGGATCACGAAATACGCCGACGAGCTCCTCGACTTCGGCGGCATCGAGTGGCCCGAGCCGATCCGGATCATGCAGACGAACTGGATCGGGCGGAGCGAGGGGGCCGAGGTCGTCTTCCGCAGCGCGCCCGACACGCACCTCGAGGGCGGCGACGAGATCCGGGTCTTCACCACCCGCCCGGACACCCTCTTCGGGGCGACGTTCATGGTCCTCGCGCCCGAGCACCCGCTCGTCGAGCGCCTGACCTCGCCCGGCCAGCGTCCGGTGGTCGAGGCGTACGTGGCCCAGGCTCGCCGCGAGACCGAGATCGAGCGCCTCAACACCGAGCGCGACAAGACCGGCGTCCCCCTCGGGGCCGACGCGGTCAACCCGGTCAACGGGGAACGGATCCCGATCTGGATCGCCGACTACGTCCTGTCCGGCTACGGGACGGGGGCGATCATGGCCGTCCCCGGGCACGACGAGCGCGACTTCGCGTTCGCCCGCCAGTTCGGTCTGGAGATCCGGGAGGTGATCCGACCGGTCGCGACCTTCGGCGACGAGCAGCCGCTCGAGTCCGCCTACGTCTTCAAGACGGCCGACGACGTCCTCGTCAACTCCGGCCGCTACAACGGGATGGCCGCGCCCGAGGCGATCCGGGCCGTCACCGCCGGCCTGGAGGCGCGCGGCGAGGGCAAGGCCGCCGTCAGCTACCGGCTCCGCGACTGGCTCGTGAGCCGGCAGCGCTACTGGGGCACCCCGATCCCGGTCGTCTATTGCGACGACTGCGGAATCGTGCCCCTGGCCGACGCGGACCTGCCGGTCCTCCTGCCCGCGACGGTGGACTACGCGGGGTCGGGCGAGAACCCGCTCGCCCACGACGAGGCCTTTCTGCGCACCACGTGTCCTCGGTGCGGCGGACCCGCCCGGCGCGAGACCGACACCATGGACACGTTCATGGACTCGTCCTGGTACTGGTTCCGCTACCTCTCGCCGGGCAAGGACAGCGAACCGGTGGACCGGGCGCTCGTTGACCGCTGGACACCCGTGGCGCAGTACACCGGCGGCGCCGAGCACGCCGTGATGCACCTCCTGTACAGCCGCTTCTTCACGAAGGCGATGGCCGACTGCGGCCTCGTCGGCGAGCGCGAGCCGTTCAAGCGGCTCTTCAACCAGGGCCAGGTCCTGGGAGCCGACGGCGAGCGGATGAGCAAGTCGCGGGGCAACGTCGAGGATCCCGACGCCCTGGTGGCGCAGTACGGCGCCGACACGGTCCGCCTCTTCCTGATGTTCATGGGCCCCTGGGACCAGGGCGGCCCATGGAGCCCGTCGGGGATCGGCGGGGTGGCCCGCTTCCTGAACCGGGCCTGGACGCTGGCCCTCGACCCGCACGGCACCGAGCCCGGCGACGCCACGGCCGGCCAGCTCCCGCCGGGCGAGGACGCCGCGGCGGCCGGGAAGGCGATCCGCGCGGCCGCCCACCGGACGCTGGAAGCGGTCACGGCCGACTACGAGGGCTTCCGCTTCAACACGATGGTCGCGAAGCTCATGGAGCTGGTGAACCTGCTCTTCCGGTACCGGGGGACCGAGGTCGCCGGCGACCCGGCCTGGGACGAGGCGATGCGGCTCCTCCTCCTGATGCTGGCACCGGCAGCACCCCACGTTACCGAGGAGCTGTGGGCGCGGCGCCTCGCGGCGGCCGGCGCGCAGTGGACGTCGATCCACCGCGAATCCTGGCCCGAGGTGGACGCGGCCGCCGCTGCCGTCGCCACGCGCGAGCTGCCGGTCCAGGTCAACGGCAAGGTCCGCGACCGGGTCGAGGTGGCGGTCGGCCTCTCCGACGCGGAGGTCGAGGCGCTCGTCCTGGCCCGCCCGAAGGTGGTCGCGGCGCTGGCCGGCAAGGCCCCGGACCGGATCATCCACGCCGGCGGCGGCCGCCTCGTCAACATCGTCGTCCGGGGCTGACCCGCCGAAGGGCAGGGCCGGGTCGTTGCCCGGCAGGGCTCGCCGCCCTACCCCAGGGGCATCTCGGCGCGGAGGATCCCCTCGGTGGCCGTCGGGGAGATCGCGAAGCCCGCCTTCTCGGCAGCCCGCCGCATCCCCACGTTGTCGGCCCGCATGTCGGCGCCGATCGAGGCCACGCCCTCGGCCCGGGCCACCTCCACGATCCGGCGGAGCAGCTCCGTGCCGATCCCGTGGCGCTGACGCGCGTCGGTGACGAGCACCGCGAAGCGGGCGTCGTCGGTGCCGAAGGTCCGCGACATGCGCCCGACCCCGACGATCTGGGGCAGGTCGCGTTCGGGATGGTCGCACTCGGCCACGAGGGCCATCTCTCGGTGGTAGTCCACGAAACAGATCTTGATGAGCCGCTCGTGCGTCGTCCGCTCGTCGAAGCCGAGGTTGCGAAGGTAGCGCTGGAGGACCGTCTCTTCGGAGAGCGAGCGGTGGAACTCCACCATGAGCGGCTCGTCCTCGGGACGGATCGGACGGATCCGGAGCGTCTGGCCGTCGGGGCAGGTCCAGGTGCTCATGTACTTGCGGGGGTACTGGCGGATCGCGAGGCGGGGCAGGTCGGCCGGATCCGTCGTCGGCTCGTGGAGGACCACGCGCGCATCGAGGGCGATCAGGCGCTCAGGTGACGCGAGCAGGGGGTTGATGTCGAGCTCGGCGATCCAGCGCTGCTCGACGACGAGCTGGCTGAAGCGGACCAGGAGCTGCTCGAGCTCGTCGAGGTCCACGCCGCGACGGCCGCGGATCCCCTTGAGGGCGCCGTAGATCTTCGTGCTCTCCATCATCCGCCGGGCCAGCGTGGTCGTGAGCGGCGGGAGCCCGAGGGCCCGGTCCTTGAAGAGCTCGACGAGCTGGCCGCCCATCCCGAACAGGAGGACGGGCCCGAACTGGGCGTCGATCGAACTGCCGAGGATGAGCTCGTAGCCGGTCCAGTTCACCATCGGCTGGACGGTCACGCCCTCGAAGTGCTCGGCGCCCTTCTTCTCGGTGACCGACGCCTGGATCGACTCGTATGCCTGGCGGACGGCGGCTGCGTCCTTGAGGTTGAGCTGCACGCCACCGACGTCGGTCTTGTGGGTGATCGTGTGGGAGTAGATCTTGACGACGACCGGGTAACCGATCCGGCCCGACGCCGCGACCGCCTCGTCGGCCGTCGGGGCGACGACCGTCTCGGTGATCGGGATCCCGTAGGCCGCCAGGAGCTCCTTCGACTCGTCCTCGGTGAGGAGGGTGCGACCTTCCTCGCGGGCTCGGTTGATGAGCGACGCGGCCTTCTCTCGGTCCACCGGATGCTCCTCGTCGGAGGGGAGTGTCGGCGTCTCGTAGATCTGGCGGAGGTTGCTGTCGAGCTGCCAGCTCTCGTTGAAGACCTGGACCGCATCGTCGGGGTACTCGAAGGTCGGGATGCCGGCCTCTCGAAGGATCGCGGCGCCCTCGGCGACGTCGGTGCCGCCCATCCAGCTGGCGAGCACGGGCTTGCCCTCGATCGTCGCGAAACGGGTGAGCTCGCGGGCGGTCGCCGTCGGGTCGGTCATTGCCTGGGGCGTGAGGATGACGAGGAGCCCGTCGCTGTTCTCGTCCCGGGCCGCGATCTCGAGCGCCTGTGCGTACCGCTCGGGGGCGGCGTCGCCGATGATGTCGATCGGGTTGTTGTGGCTCCAGGCTGCCGGGAGGAACCCGTTGAGCTCCTCCATCGTGGCCTCGGAGATGTCGCTGAGCTCGCCGCCGCCGGTGATCAGGGCGTCGGTGGCGAGGACCCCGGGGCCCCCGGCGTTGGTGAGGATCGTGAGGCGCTTCCCGCTGGGGCGGGGCTGCTTGGCGAGCGCCTCGGCGACGTTGAAGAGGTCGGCGATCGCGTCAACGCGGAGGACGCCCACCCGCCGGAAGGCGGCGGCGAGGACCTCGTCGGACCCGGTGAGCGAGCCGGTGTGGGAGGCCGCAGCCTTCGCCGCCTGGGCGGTCCGGCCGGGCTTGATCACGATGATCGGCTTGGAGAGAGCCACTTCGCGGGCGGCCGAGAGGAAGGCCCTGGCATCCCCGATCGTCTCCATGTAGATGACGATGCTCTGGGTGGCCGGGTCGTTGCCCAGGTAGGTGATCATGTCGCCCCACCCGACGTCGAGCATCGAGCCGAGCGACACGACGGCGCTGAAGCCGACCTTCTCGCGGACGCTCCAGTCGAGGACGGCGGTCAGGAGGGCACCGCTCTGGCTGATGAAGCCGACGCTGCCGGGGGCGGAGATTCCAGCGGCAAACGTCGCGTTGAGCCCGGTGGTGGGGCGCATGACGCCGAGGCAGTTCGGCCCGATGACCCGGATCCGGTGGGCCCGCGCCGTCTCGAGGATCTGGCGCTCCAACTCGGCGCCCTCGGGACCGACCTCTTTGAACCCGGCGGAGATGATGACGACAGCCTTCACACCGACGGCGGCGCATTCCTCCACCGTGGCCGGGATCGTCGGCGCCGGGGTGGCGATCACGACGAGCTCAGGCGTCTCGGGCAGGGCGGCGAGGGTCGGGTACGCCCGCACGCCGAGGATGCTGGCGCGGTTCCGGTTCACCGGGTAGACGGTGCCGCCGAACGGGCTGCTGATGAGGTTCCAGAAGACGGTCCGCCCGACGCTCCCCTCCTTCTCGGTGGCCCCGATGACGGCGACCGACGACGGCGAGAAGAAGCTCTCGAGCGGATTGCGCCCGACGCCCAGCACGTCGCTGGCGAGGTCGTGCGTGGCCGGGTCCGGCGTGGAGGCGGGTGCGGCCGCCGGCTTCGGCGCGGCCGGGGCCGTCTCGCGCGGCGCGGCGGCGAGCGGCAGGTCGGGAGACACGGGGTCGGGCACGGAAGAACTCCTGGAGCGGCGCCCACCGGGCGGCGGACGCACGTGGTCGCGATATCGCCGTCCAGCGTGCCACGAACCCGGGCCCGGCGCGCAGGGCCGACCCTCCCCCATCCGGGGGCCGGGTGTCCGCCGATGGCGTACTCTCGGGTCGCCCCTCGCAACCCCGCGCCGCGGGCGAATCCAAGATGGCCGCGTATCGCCTCGGTCATTGCGTCCGGCCCGTCTGAGGCGCCGCCCGATCCTTCGATAGGCCTGGACGTACAGAGAGGAGAGCACAGTGAGCAATGAACAGGTGGCACCTGAGACGAAGGGCGTCACGGTGAAGGTACTTGCAACGGTTGACCTTGCCCGTGAGATCGAGGGCATGGCAGGGCGCCAACTTCGAATGCGTATGGTGACCATCGAGCCTGGAGGCGTCTTCGGCCCGATTCACGACCACAGAGGCAGACCAGGCACGGTCTACATCTTGCAGGGAACGATCACTGACCACCGAAACGGGGTCGACACGGACTACGGGCCGGGAGTGGGCTGGCCCGAGGATCGGAACACGAGCCACTGGCTCGAGAACACGGGAACGATCCCGGCGGTGGAGATCTCGGTCGATATCGTCGGGCAAGAGTGAATTGAGGCACTGCTGCCCACAGTGTCACGGTGACCCGCCCGATCGGGGTCACCCGTCCCGGGCTAGCGCCTGCGGCGGTCGACTCGATCTCGACGGTCATGCTCGCGAGTCGCGACGGGTCGAGATCGCCTTCGACCGCCCACGCGTGCACACTGTGCCTTTCCATCACGGTCGACCTTCCAGATCAAATGGAGCGTGAGTTGAGCGAAGTCAAGTTCGGCGTTCTCTGCTGGAATCAACACACCGACTGGCCGTCGCTGCTCGAGGCCGGCGTCCGCGCCGACCGCCTCGGCTACGACAGCCTCTGGACGTGGGACCACCTCTACCCGATCGTCGGCGAGCCGTACGGGCCGATCTTCGAGGGCTGGATGACGCTGGCCGCCTGGGCCCAGGCCACCGAGCACGTCCGGATCGGGCTCATGGTCGGGGCCAACACGTTCCGCAATCCGGCGCTCGTGGCCAAGATGGCCACGACGCTCGACCACATCAGCAACGGACGGGCGATCGTCGGCATCGGCGGCGCCTGGTTCGAGGGCGAGCACGAGGCCTTCGGGATGGAGTTCGGGTCAGGCTTTCCCGAGCGCCTTCGCTGGCTCGGCGAGGCGCTCCCGATCATCCGGGGGATGCTCGACGGGACCGAGCCGACGGCCGCCGGGCCGCACTACACGTCGAAGGCGACACGCAACCTGCCGCTCCCGGTCCAGGAGCACCTTCCGATCCTCATCGGGGGCGGCGGCGAGAAGGTGACCCTGCGGCTCGTCGCGAAGTACGCGGACATGTGCAACGTCGGCGGGGACATCGAGACGGTACGGCGCAAGGAGGCGATCCTCCTCGAGCACTGCGCCGCGGTTGGGCGCGACCCGGCCGAGATCGAGCGGACGACGGGCGTCGGGACGGTCTTCATCCGCGACGACCGGGCTGAGGCGGAGCGGCTCTTCCTGGAAGCGTTCGACCGCAACAAGATCGCGAAGCCCTGGGAGGACCAGCCGGTCGGAACCCCGGAGGACGTGGCGGCGAAGCTGGCGCCGTACGTGGAGCTCGGCTACCGGCATCTCGTCGCCGGGATCCCCGCGACCTACGACGAGGAGTCGATGACTCGCTTCGTCACCGAGGTGAAGCCGCTCCTGGAACGGATCTGACCGCTCGACGCACCGGGGTGGGCCGCGGCGCGCCCGGCAGGGCGCGACGCGGCAGCGGGCGCGAGGCGACCGTCAGATGTGGCGGTGGAGGTCGCCTTCCGGGGAGGTCGCCAGGTCGTCGGCCTCGCGGGGCGGCTGCTCCCAGCCCATCGCCTCGGCGTCGCCCTTCGTCAGGTTGATGTGGAGGGTCTCGTCGCGGACGTTTGCAATCGCGGAGGCCGGCACGTAGAGGTCGCCGGAGCGCCCTCCGCGGGAGGTCAGCACGTAGTTCTGGCCGACGTCCTTGACCGTGCCGAGCCGGCGACCGTCGTTGCCGACGACCGCCCAGCCGGGCTTCAGGTCGGTCATGCGCATCGGTCGAGCCACCTCGCTGTTAGTGGCCCCGACGGGAAACGCCGGGGCCGGGTCGAGTCTATGCCCTGCGACGGTGAGGCGGCGGACGCGCGAAGGGACCTCCGGGCGGCGAGCGCCGATAAGCCGCAGATAAGCGGGGATCGCTAGGATCCCGGACGACGCTCGCCGCATCGGCTGTGCCCCCGGCGCAGCGAGCGTTCTCTCCATTCCCGCCCGCATGCACGTCCCGCCCGCATGCCGATCCCGCCCGCACGCCCGCCGGGGAGTCGAGCGTGGAGCCTACGTATCCCTGGCGCGTCCTCGAGGATGCGCCCGAGCCGGCCACGGCGACCGGCGGCGCATCGCCGACGTCGCCGGCGCCTCTGTCCGTTCCGCTGCCCGCGGCCAGTGCCACCGCAGTGGTTGGTGGGCCGCCTGCCGCTTCCAGCGGGGCCGGCGCACGCCCTGCGTGGCGCGGCGCGCCCGGACTCGTCGCCCTCGGGGGTGCGGGCGTCGCGGTCGTGGCGGTCATCGCGGCCATCGCCGTCGTGCTGGGTGCCGGAGGTCCGTCGGCCTTGATCCTCCCGGCCGGAGGGCTGCAGCAGCTGGCCGTGGACCGACCCGTGGGGAGCGGGGCCGTTGCTGGGACCTCGGGTGGATGGACGGCCACGGGAGTCGCCGGGGCGCCCGGGGCCGCCGCGGCCCCGGGCGGCGCACAAATGCTCGTGGTGGACGTCGCGGGAGCAGTCCGCCGGCCGGGCGTCTACCGCCTGCCTCCCGGATCACGGGTCGCCGACGCGATCACGGCGGCCGGCGGCTACGCCCCGAGGGTGGACGCCGAGGCAGCGAGCCGCCTCAACCTTGCGGCTCCCGTCGTGGACGGGGAGCAGGTGCGGGTGCCGTCGCGGGACGACGCGGCGGCCGCGGGCGGACCGGCCACGGCTGCGCCCGCGAACGGTTCCGGTGGGGCGACCGCCGCCTCCGGCTCGAGCGGCCCGGTCAACCTCAACACGGCGTCGGCAGACGAGCTCGACACCCTGCCCGGGATCGGACCGGTCACGGCGGCGAAGATCCTGGCGGCGCGGGAGGAAGCACCGTTCGCCGCGATCGGCGACCTCCGGGCACGCGGCGTCGTCGGCGAGGCGACGTTCCGGAAGATCGAGAGCCTGATCACCGTCGGGCCATGATCCCGGTCGGGGCGCGGGTCGGCGTCGGGGCGCTGGTCATTGCCCTCGGCGCCGTTTCGGCCGGCGTGCCGGCGCTCGATCTTGCGGCGATCACGGCCGCGGCGTCGGCTTCGGCGGCGGCGCTCCGGACCGCGGGATCTCCCCGGGGACGGCGTTTCGCGCGTGGGAGCGGTGCGGTGCTCGCGGGCGCATGGCTCGTCATCGCCCGCCTGCTCCTCGCTGGAGACACCCTCGCGCCGGCGCCCAGCGCGCTGCCCGCGGGCGCGGGCCCGTGGACGGGCCTGGTCACGGCAACGGGCACGCCGAAGGACGGTTCGCAGCGACTTACCGTCGAGCTGAACGCCACGTCGGACCCGGGGTCCGTGCCGACCGGGACGACGCCAGCGAGCGCGCCGGCGGGTCCATCCGAGGCAGCGCACGTTCCCGGCCCGCTGCTCGCGGTGACCGCGCCGCGGTACCCGACCGTCGAGCCGGGCGACCGCGTTCGGCTGTCCGGGCGGACCGAGCCACCGCCCGAAGGCGGGTACGGCGACTACCTGCGCCGAATCGGGGTCGCCGGCACCCTACGAACCCCCACCCTGGAGCTGATGGGCCGGGACCCCGGCGTCGGGGCCAGCCTGGAGCGGATTCGCCGGGCGGCGGGGGACGCGCTGGCGCGGGCGCTGCCCGAGCCGGCCGCCGGGCTCGCCGCGGGGATTCTCGTCGGGCTCCGGGACCGCGTGGACCGCGACCTCGCCGCGGCGTTCACGGCCACGGGGCTCTCCCACGTCGTGGCGATCTCGGGCTGGAACATCGCCCTCGTCGCGGGCCTCGTCGGCGCGCTGCTGGCGGGACGCGCTCGCCGGACGCGCTCGGGCGGGATCGTGCTCGCGATCGTCCTGTACACCCTGCTGGCAGGGGCATCGCCGTCGGTCGTCCGCGCCGCTGCCATGGCCGGTATCGCCCTGCTGGCGCGCGAGACGGGGCGGCCGGGCACCGCGGCTGCGGCCCTCGGCTGGGCCGTGGCGGTGCTCGTCGTGGCGGCCCCGGCCAATGCCGGCGACGTCGGCCTCCAGCTCTCGGCGGCCGCGACGGCGGGCCTCATCGCCTGGTCCGCGCCGATCACCGCGGCGCTGGATCAGCGGACCGGCCGGCTGCCGGGATGGGTCCGCGAGGGCCTCGGCGTCTCGCTCGCTGCGCAGGCGGCGACGCTCCCGATCGTCCTCCTCTCGTTCGGGCGGGTGGCGCCCCTGTCGCCGCTCCTGAACCTGGCCGTCGTGCCCCTGGTCCCGGCCGCGATGGCGGTCGGCGCGCTGGCGCTCGTGGGCGGGGGCGTCGCGGCCCTCGGCGGCCCGGCGATCGTCGCGACGCTGGCGGGCGTGCCCGGCGCGATGGTTCTCGGCCTGCTCATCGCCATCGTCCGGTTCGCCGCCACGCTCCCGCTCGCCAACGTGACCCTCGACCCGCCCGCGGGTGCGATCGGAGCGGGACTGCTCGTCGGCGCGTACGTGATCGGTCGCCTGGCGCATCGCGCCCGGATGGGTCGATCGGCGATCGCCGGCGCCGCACGGGGGACGGCCGCTTCCCCGGCCGGAGTGCCACGGCCGCCGACCCCGGCTCCGACACAGAGGTCTCCGGCACACAAACCGGTCGCGGACGGCCGGCGCCGCGGCAGCCGGCGGGCCACCCTCCTGCGCGGCGGGGCGATCGTGGCGGCGCTCGCGGTCGCCGTCCTGGTCCTGGCTGCCGCGGCCCGGCCCGACGGGCGCGTGCACATCGTCGTTCTCGACGTCGGCCAGGGCGACGCCATCCTCGTCACCGGCCCGACGGGCGGCCGGATGCTCGTGGACGGCGGTCCCGACCCCGACCGGCTCCTCGTCGCGCTCGACGCGCGTATCCCGCCCTGGGATCGCCGGATCGACCTCCTCGTCCTCACCCACCCGCACGAAGACCACGTCGCCGGCCTCCCCCTTGTCCTGGAACGGTATCGGGTCGGGCGGGTCGCCGAGCCCGGGATGCCCGGGGGCGGTCCCGGGTACGCGGCGTTCGAGGAGCGGATCCGGTCCGGCGGACCGCCGGGCTTCCGGCTCGCGACCGGTGACGAGTTCGCGCTGGATGGGGTCGCGTTCTCCGTGCTCTGGCCCGACGCGGAGCGCGTCCCGGCGGCGTCGTCCGACGATGGCAGCATCGTCAACGACAGTTCGATCGTGCTGCTGGGCGCCTTCGAGGGCCGCCGGTTCCTCCTTGCCGGCGACGCCGAGGCGGACGTCGAGCAGATCCTCGTCGGGCGCGGCCTGCCGGCCGTCGATCTCCTCAAGGTCGGCCATCACGGGAGCCGCACCTCGACGAGCGCGGGGCTGGTGGCGGCGACGCGACCGCGGGTGGCGGCGATCTCGGTGGGCGCCCACAACGACTACGGTCATCCGTCCCGCGAGGTCCTGGATCGCTTGACCGGGATCGGGGCGGCGGTGCTGCGGACCGACCTCGTGGGTACGATCGACGTGGCCCTGGGTGTAAGAGGGATCGAGGTCCACGCCTCCCGGCGGGCGCCGAGCCGCGGGGCCGACGCGACCACCGTCGCACGTTGGACCGGCACGATCGGCTCGGGCCGCACCCGCTCGGCAGGCTTCGCGCCGGCGGCCGTCGCGCACAGCCCGTGGACCGACCGTGGGGCGCCCGCCAGCCTCCCGTATCATCGACCCGATGACGTTTCCGTCCCGGGTGGCCGCCGCCGCCCTCCTCCTCGAGCTCGATCCGCCCGCCTGGCAGCTCCGCCACGCGTGCGCCGTCGCCGAGGTCGCCGGCTGGCTCGCGGCCCGCTGCGCCGAACGGGGCGAACTGGTCGATGCCCGCCTTGTCGAGGCGGCCGCGCTCCTCCACGACGTGGATAAGGCGCTCCCGGCCGGCGACCCTGCGCGGTCGCTTCCCCACGGCGACGGTGCCGCTGCGTGGCTCGCGGCGCGGGGACACGAGGAGCTCGGCCCCGTCGTAGCGGCGCACCCGGTGACCCGGCTGCTCGAGCCGGACGCCGACACCTGGCTGGCGACCGCGCCGCTCGAGGAGCTCCTCGTCGCCTATGCCGACAAGCGCGCCGGCCAGCGGCTGGAATCGATGGACAGCCGGTTCGCGTCGTGGCGACGTCGCTACCCGGACGGCTGGAGCCGCGAGGACGACGCGGTGGCCCGAGCACGGGCCGACCGCCTCGAGCGCATCGTCTGCGTCCGGGCCGGGATCACCCCGGCCGCCGTGCGCCGTCTGCCCTGGACGAGGGACGCCCTGGGCCGCGCGCGACGCTCCACGGCCGGGCGCGGAGTCGGGCCCCGGCCGGCACGCGCGACGATCGGCAGCCGAGGATCGACCTCATGAGCGGTGCGGCCCTCGGCTACTACTGGGGCGATGACGAGTACGGGCTCGAGGCGGCGGCGACCGCGCTCGGTCGCCGGGTGGCGACGATGGGCGGAGAGCCTCCCGCCACCTGGCGGACGACCGGGGCAGGCACCCGG
>JBBSAS010000012.1:0-15515 GCA_038252055.1 Candidatus Limnocylindrales bacterium | reverse complement strand
GGCGACAACGTCGACATGACCGTCGAGCTCATCACCCCGATCGGCCTCGAGGTCGGCCAGCGGTTCGCGATCCGCGAGGGCGGCCGGACCGTCGGCGCCGGCGCGATCGTGGCGATCGCGGAGTAGGGACGAGATGGCAAAAGGCGCCGAGAACCGACCGATCGTGGAACTCGCCTGCACCGAGTGCAAGACGAGGACGTACACCACGCGCAAGAACAAGCGGAACGATCCGAACCGGATCGAGCTGCGGAAGTACTGTCCGCGGGAACGCCGCCATACCCTCCACCGCGAGGCGAAGTAGGGGCCATCACAGGGGTGTAGCTCAATTGGCAGAGCACCGGTCTCCAAAACCGGCGGTTGTAGGTTCGAGTCCTATCGCCCCTGCCACTCCTCATCCGCTAGAGAGCAAGTAGCCGAACCGTGCGTCGCATTCGCCGCTATCTCCAGGAATCCTGGTCCGAGCTCAAGAAGGTCGCCTGGCCCAACCGGGACCAGGTCCGCAACCTGACCGTGCTCGTCTTCGTCGTGAGCGCCGCGATCGGCATCTTCATCGCCGCCTGGGACTTCGTCTTCACCGAGGTCGTCCGGCTCATCACGCCGACGGCGTAGGGGGACGACCATGACGGAGATCGTGCGCGCGCCGGACAAGCGGTGGTACGTCATCCACACGTACTCCGGGTACGAGAACAAGGTCAAGGCCAACCTCGAGCACCGGATCGAGTCGATGGGCATGGACGACAAGATCTTCCAGGTCCTCGTCCCGATGGAGGACGAGATCGAGATCAAGCAGGGCCAGCGGCACACCGTCCAGAAGAAGGTGTTCCCCGGCTACGTGCTGGTCGAGATGATCTACGACCCGGAGTCGTGGTACGTCGTGCGGAACACTCCCGGCGTGACGAGCTTCGTGGGCACCGGGAACCTGCCCGGCGCCCGCAGCGAGCCGATCCCGCTCGAGGAGCACGAGGTCAAGGCGATCCTCCGCCAGATGGGCGTGGAGACGCCGAAGTTCCGCGTCGCCTTCGTCAAGGGGCAGAGCGTCCGGGTGACGGACGGTCCGTTCGCGGAGTTCGTGGGGACAGTTGACGAGGTCGACCCCGAGCGCAACAAGGTCAAGGTCCTCGTGAGCATCTTCGGCCGCGAGACGCCCGTCGAGCTCGACCTCCTCCAGGTCGAGAAGCTCTGAGCGAAAGGAAGCCCCTCCCACCGTGGCCAAGAAGATCCGCATCGTCCTGACCCTCCAGCTGCCCGCCGCCAAGGCGACGCCCGCCCCACCGGTCGGCACCGCCCTCGGACCCCACGGGATCAACATCGTCGAGTTCACGAAGAGCTACAACGAGAAGACCGCCGACAAGGTGGGCCAGATCATCCCGGCCCAGATCACGATCTTCGAGGACCGCTCCTTCACCTTCGTCCTCAAGACGCCGCCCGCCGCGGACCTCCTCCGCAAGGCGGCCGGCGTGGAGAAGGGCTCGTCCACGTCCGGGCGGGAGACGGCCGGCACGGTCACCCGCGAGCAGCTCCGGGAGATCGCGACGATCAAGCAGTCCGACCTGAACGCGAACGACATCGAGGCCGCGATGCGGCAGGTCGAAGGCACCGCCCGCAGCATGGGCATCGAGATCGCAGGCTAGGCCCGCGACCGTGGTCGCGGGCTGACCCTGGACCACCCGTTCCGGTCGCCCGACCGGACGGTGACCCCACGAGACGGGGGAGGCCGGAACGCCGGCCGCAGAGCACGAGGCAGAGACCATGGCCGCCCACGGCAAGAAGTACCAGGAAGCCGCGAAGCTCGTCGAGCCGATGAAGGCGTACGGGCCGGACGAGGCCGCCGCGCTCGTGAAGCAGACGTCGGTCGTCGGCTTCGACGCATCCATCGAGGCCCACATCCGCCTCGGCGTGGATCCCCGCCACGCGGACCAGATGGTCCGGGGCACGGTGGTCCTGCCGCACGGCACCGGGAAGGTCGTCCGGGTCGCCGCGTTCGCCCAGGGCGAGAAGGCCCAGGAGGCGCTCCGGGCCGGCGCGGACGAGGTGGGCGGCGAGGACCTCGTGAAGAAGATCGAGGGCGGCTGGCTCGAGTTCGACGTCGCCGTCGCGACGCCCGACATGATGGGCATGGTGGGCAAGCTCGGCCGCATCCTCGGCCGGCGCGGGCTCATGCCGAACCCGAAGGCCGGGACCGTGACCTTCGACATCGAGCGGGCCATCGGCGAGGTGAAGGCCGGGCGCGTCGAGTACAAGGTCGACAAGGGAGCGATCATCCACGTCCCGGTGGGCAAGGTGAGCTTCAGCCAGGAGGCCCTGGTCGCCAACCTCGCGACGCTCCTCGACGCCGTGAACCGGGCCAAGCCATCCGGGGCGAAGGGGACCTACCTCCGCGGCATGTCGATCGCGAGCACGATGGGCCCCGGGATCCGGATCGACCTTCCGGCGCTCCTCGCCGCCGCCAACGCCTGACCGGGAGCTCCGCGCGACGCGCGCAGCCCCGATCGGCTACCATCCCGCAGCGCGGCCCGCCGGACGGCGCGCCGCACGAGAAGAGACGGACCGCCGCAGACAGCCTGCGCCCGCGGGCCGCGCCGCCCAGGCCCCCGTGGGCCCAGGCGGGACGGCCGGGGCTTGATCCGCCGGATCGGACCGGGAACCCGCGCGAGCGGGGCCCCGGGGACGCCGGCGAGCACGCCGAGGCAGGACCACCAGCGATCGCCCTCCCCGGGGCGGATCCGCGCGGACCCTGCGAGACGCGAAGGGAAGCACCGTCTGGCAGGGGCCCCGCCCGGCGGGTCCACCGGGCGCGCCGGCAGCGCGTGACACGAGAGGCCTGCATGCCGACCGATGCGAAGCGCGCCACTGTCGCCGAGCTCCGCGAGGATCTCGCTGCGAGCACGACGCTCATCACCACCGAGTACCGCGGCCTGACCGTCCGCGAGATCGGCGAGGTCCGCCGCGCGCTGCGGAAGAACAACGTCACCTACCGGGTCGTGAAGAACCGGCTCATGCGGATCGCGGCCGAGCAGGAGGGGAACGACGGCATCGGGCCGTTGCTCAACGGGCCCTCCGCGATCGCGTTCGGCACCGGCGACGAAGCGCTCGTCGCGAAGACGGTGATCGAGGCGGTCCGCCCCTACAAGCTCGTCAAGGTCACCGGCGCCGTCGTCGGCGGGAAGGCCCTCGATGCCGCGGGCGTCCAGAAGCTGGCGACGCTGCCCTCCCGCGAGGTCCTCCTCGGCCAGCTGGCGGGCGCCTTCTCGGCACCCGCGACGCAGGTCGCCGGGCTCCTCGCCGCGAATCTTCGCAACCTGGGCTCCGTCCTCGCCCAGCTGCGCGACCAACAGGCCCGGACCGGGGCCTGACCGACCCTCCGCGACCATCCCGACCCCGCCCGTGCGGCGGACCCATCCGAAGGAGCACATCGATGGCCACCCTCACCCAGGACCAGATCCTCGACGCGATCGGCACCATGACCCTCGTCGAGGTGAGCGAGTTCGTCGCCAAGTTCGAGGAGAAGTTCGGCGTCACCGCCGCCGCGCCCGTGGCCGCTGCCGCCGCGCCTGCCGCGGCCGCGCCGGCCGCCGAGGCCGTCGAGGAGCAGACCGAGTTCTCGGCCATCCTCACCGAGATCGGCCCGAACAAGATCCCGGTCATCAAGGTCGTCCGCGAGCTGACCGGCCTCGGCCTCAAGGAGGCCAAGGACGTGGTGGACGCGGCGCCGAGGCCGGTCAAGGAAGGCATCGCCCGCGACGAGGCCGAGAAGATCAAGGCTGCGCTCGAGGAGCAGGGCGCGAAGGTCGAGATCAAGTAGTCGCGCCCCCATCGGTCAGCCGGGCGGACGCCGGCGCGTTCCGCCCCTCGGCCGCACCCGCGCCGGGCCCGCGACCGACGTCGCCGGCCCGGCGTTCCGGGGTGCTTGACAGCCGGGAGGATCGCGGTACAATTTCCAATTCCGTGAGCGCGGCCCCTCTCTTCCTCTTCCCTCTCCGCCAAGGAGCGGTTCATGCTGCCTGTCGCTGATCTGTCCCCGACCCCCACCGGGCGTGTCTCCTACGCCCGGATCTCCGAGAAGCGCGAGATCCCGAACCTCATCGAGCTGCAGGTCCGGTCCTTCGCCTGGTTCATCGAGCGGGGGCTCCGGGAGCTGTTCGACGAGATCAGCCCGATCAGCGATTTCACCGGCAAGGTGATGGAACTCCAGTTCCTCGATTACGAGTTCGGGGACCCGAAGTACTCGGAGCTCGAGTGCCGGACCCGCGACCTGACCTTCAGCCGGCCCCTCTACGTCCAGGTGGAGCTGACCGTCAAGGAGACGGGCGAGATCCAGCGGCAGCGCGTCTACATGGGCGACTACCCGTGGATGACAGACCTCGGCACGTTCATCATCAACGGGGCCGAGCGCGTCGTGGTCAGCCAGCTCGTGCGCTCGCCCGGCGTCTACTACGGCAAGGCGGAGGATCCTGTCTCGGGCCGCGACCTCTACACCGCGAAGGTCATCCCGAACCGCGGCGCCTGGCTGGAGTTCGAGACCGCCGCCCGCGGCGACCTCCTCTCGGTGAAGGTGGATCGCAAGCGCAAGATCGCGGCGACCTCGCTCCTGCGGGCCATCGGGTACGAGCGCGACGAGGAGATCGCGGCGCTCTTCGCGCCCGTGGACGACAACCCCGAGCACGCCTACATCGCCTCGACCCTCGACAAGGACCCCACGAGCACGCAGGCCGAGGCCCTCATCGAGGTCTACAAGAAGCTGCGGCCGGGCGATCCGCCCACGGGCGACAACGCCCGCAGCCTCGTCGAGAGCCTCTTCTTCAACTTCCGCCGCTACGACCTCGGGCGCGTCGGCCGTTACAAGTTCAACAAGAAGCTCGACCCGGTGGCCGCCCGGATGGGTATCGAGCTGCCCCGCGAGGACTTCGAGAACCCGAAGCTGAACCGTACGATCACGAAGGAAGACATCGCCGCGATCGTCGGCCAGCTGATCGTCCTCAACAATGGGCACGGGCAGCCGGATGACATCGACCACCTCGGGAACCGCCGGATCCGGGCCAACGGCGAGCTGATCCAGAACGCCTTCCGGATCGGCCTCCTCCGCATGGAGCGCGTGGTCCGCGAGCGGATGACGATCCAGGAGATCGACAAGGCGACCCCCAACGCCCTCATCAACATCCGCCCCGTCGTGGCGGCGATGAAGGAGTTCTTCGGGGGCAGCCAGCTCAGCCAGTTCATGGACCAGACGAACCCCCTGGCCGAGCTCACGAGCAAGCGGCGCCTCTCCGCCCTCGGCCCCGGCGGCCTGTCGCGCGAGCGGGCCGGCTTCGACGTCCGCGACGTCCACCACAGCCACTACGGTCGGATCTGCCCGATCGAGACGCCGGAAGGCCCGAACATCGGCCTCATCGGCTCGCTCGCCACGTTCGGCCGGATCAACGACTACGGGTTCATCGAGACGCCCTACCGGAAGGTGAAGCGGACGGTCGCCTGGGACGACCCGGACCTCCTCTCGTACACCGCCGGTGCCGACATCGCCACGAAGGCGGGCGAGGTCCTCGTGCAGCGCGGCCAGCAGCTCACCCCCGCCGCGGCCGCGGACATGAAGAAGCGGCGGATCCTCGCCCAGCAGATCCTCCCCGTCGTCACCGACGAGATCGTCTATCTCGCCGCGGACGAAGAGGAGGAGCACTGGGTCGCCCAGGCGAACGCGCCGCTCGACGAGGACGGCCACTTCGTCCAGGACCGGGTCCCGTGCCGCTACCGGGACCAGTTCCCGGAGGTCGCGCCGGACCGGATCGAGTACATGGACGTGAGCCCGAAGCAGGTCGTCTCCGTGGCGACTGCCCTGATCCCGTTCCTCGAGCACGACGACGCGAACCGCGCCCTCATGGGCTCGAACATGCAGCGCCAGGCCGTCCCGCTCCTCGAGCCGGAGGCGCCGATCGTCGGCACCGGCATGGAGCGCCGCGCCGCCCTTGACTCCGGCCAGGTGGTCGTGGTCCGCGAGGCCGGCGTCGTCACCTCCGTGACGGCGGAACGGATCCTCGTCGAGGAGGACTCCGGGGAGCTCCGGACCTACCCGCTCCAGAAGTTCGTCCGCAGCAACCAGGGCACCTGCATCAACCAGCGCCCGATCGTCGAGGTCGGCGCCCGCGTCGCCGCCGGCGAGCCGATCGCCGATTCGTCCTCGACCGACGGCGGCGAGCTCGCCCTCGGCCGCAACATCCTCGTCGCCTTCATGAGCTTCGAGGGCGGCAACTACGAGGACGCCATCGTCATCAGCGATCGCCTCGTGCGCGAGGACCTCTTCACGAGCATCCACATCGAGAAGCACGAGATCGAGTCCCGGGACACGAAGCTCGGCCCCGAGGAGATCACCCGGGACATCCCGAACGTCGGCGAGGAGTCGCTCAAGGACCTCGACGAGGACGGGATCGTCTACATCGGAGCGGAGGTCCAGCCCGGCGACATCCTCGTCGGGAAGATCACCCCGAAGGGCGAGACCGAGCTCACCGCGGAGGAGCGGCTCCTCCGGGCGATCTTCGGGGAGAAGGCCCGCGAGGTGAAGGACTCCTCGCTCCGCCTGCCCCACGGGGAGCGGGGCAAGGTCGTGGACGTCCGGATCTTCACCCGCGAGGCCGGCGACGAGCTGCTGCCCGGCGTGAACCGCCTCGTCCGGGTGGCGGTGGCCCAGAAGCGGAAGGTCTCGGTCGGCGACAAGATGGCCGGCCGGCACGGCAACAAGGGCGTCATCGCCAAGATCCTTCCCCAGGAGGACATGCCGTTCCTCCCCGACGGCACCCCGGTGGACATCATTCTCAACCCGCTCGGCGTGCCGAGCCGGATGAACATCGGCCAGATCCTCGAAACCCACCTCGGCTGGGCGCTCAGCGTCCTCGGCTACAAGGCGGCGACGCCGGTCTTCGACGGCGCCACGGAGGAGCAGATCCGCGACGCGCTCCGCGCGGCCCCGGCCCCCTGGGCCACCGAGCCCGGGGAACACCTCCCGCTGGACGGCAAGATCGAGCTCCGCGACGGACGGACGGGCGAGCAGTTCGACCGCCGGATCACCGTCGGCCAGATCTACATGCTCAAGCTCCATCACCTCGTGGAGGACAAGATCCACGCCCGGTCCACGGGCCCGTACAGCCTCATCACCCAGCAGCCCCTCGGCGGCAAGGCCCAGTTCGGCGGCCAGCGCTTCGGCGAGATGGAGGTCTGGGCCCTCGAGGCGTACGGCGCGGCGAACATCCTCCAGGAGCTCCTCACCGTGAAGTCCGACGACGTCCTCGGCCGCGTCCAGACGTACGAGGCGATCGTGAAGGGCGAGGAGATCCAGCAGCCGGGCGTCCCGGAGTCATTCAAGGTCCTCATCAAGGAGCTCCAGAGCCTCGGCCTCAACGTCGAGATCCTCAACGAGAACGACGAGGAGATCCGCTTCATCGAGGACGTCTCTGCCTATCCGCTCCCCGATCTCGGCGGGATCAACCTCGCCGGGTTCGAGGACTGATCCCCGTCACCCACCCCCGTACCCACCACGCGGAGCCGACGCTCGGCCGGCCCGGCTCCGCTCGCACCCGGTCCGAATCGCGCCCCTGAGGGCCCCCGGCGGCGCGGAGGAGAACGATGCTCGAGGTCAACAACTTCAACGCAATCCGGATCTCGCTGGCTTCGCCCGAACAGATCCGGGAATGGTCGTGGGGCGAGGTGACGAAGCCCGAGACGATCAACTACCGCACCCTCAAGCCGGAGAAGGACGGCCTCTTCGACGAGCGCATCTTCGGTCCCACGAAGGACTGGGAGTGCTACTGCGGCAAGTACAAGCGGATCCGCTACAAGGGCATCATCTGCGACAAGTGCGGCGTCGAGGTGACGCGGGCCAAGGTGCGCCGTGAGCGGATGGGGCACATCCAGCTGGCCAGCCCGGTCAGCCACATCTGGTACTTCAAGGGCACGCCGTCGCGGCTCGGGATTCTCCTCGAGATCAGCCCGCGCAACCTCGAGCGGATTCTCTACTTCGCCCTCTTCGTCGTCACTCACGTGGACGAGGACGCCCGGCGTCGCGCCCTCCAGGCGCTCGACGAGGAGGCCGAGGGCCGCCCCGGCGAGGGGAAGACCGACGAGGCCGAGGAGCAGGAGCGGGCCACCTTCGAGCGGCACCGCGACGAGCTCCAGGCCGCCCAGGCGACCCTGCTCGCCGAGCTCGAGCAGGAGCGCCTCACCCGGACCGACGAGATCAGCGCCGCGGCCCAGGCCGTGGAGGCGTCGCTCGAGGCCCTGGGCGACGGTGGCGCCGAGGAGACGATCGCGTTCGCCCCGACCGGCGAGGTCGTGCTGGCCGCCGGTGAGAAGGCCGGCAAGGCCGTGAAGGCGAAGCTGCGCAAGATCGTCGTCGCCGAGTCGGAGCGCGTCACCGCCGAGCTGCGGACCCGGGAGGCCGACGAGCAGCGGGCCACCGAGCAGCGGATCGACGACGTGCGGATCCAGATGGAGGCCGCGATCGACGCCCTCCGCGAGGGACGCAAGCTCGAGGCCGAGAGTCGCAAGGACGAGATCCGGCGCGCCCGGGACGAGCTCGAATCGCTCCATTCGATGGTCACCCTCTCGGAGACCGACTTCCGCTACCTCGACGAGAAGTACGGCTCCGGCTCCCGGACCGGCCGGGTCTTCTGGGCCGGCATGGGGGCGGAGGCCGTCCGCGACGTCATCTCCCGGATGGAGCTCGAGGAGCTCGCCCAGACGCTCCACGTCGAGGTCCGGACCAGCTCCGGCCAGCGTCGCAAGAAGGCGATCAAGCGGCTCCGCCTCATCGAGGCCTTCCGCCGCTCCGGCGCTCGCCCCGAGTGGATGATCCTCTCGGTGCTCCCGGTCATCCCACCGGAGCTGCGCCCGATGGTCCAGCTCGACGGTGGACGTTTCGCCACGTCCGACCTCAACGACCTCTACCGCCGGGTCATCAACCGGAACAACCGCCTCAAGCGGCTCCTCGAGCTCGGTGCTCCCGAGATCATCATCCGCAACGAGAAGCGGATGCTCCAGGAGGCGTGTGACGCGCTCGTGGACAACGGCCGCCGCGGTCGGGCGATCGCCGGGACCGGCAACCACCGCCTGAAGTCGCTCAGCGACATGCTCAAGGGCAAGCAGGGCCGGTTCCGCCAGAACCTCCTCGGCAAGCGGGTGGACTACTCGGGCCGCTCCGTCATCGTGGTCGGGCCGGAGCTCAAGCTCCACCAGTGCGGCCTGCCCAAGAAGATGGCCCTCGAGCTCTTCAAACCGTTCGTCATGCGGCAGCTCGTCGACAAGGGCCTGGCCCACAACATCAAGAGCGCCAAGCGCCTCGTCGAGCGGGTCGTCCCGGTGGTCTGGGATGTCCTCGAGGAGGTCATCACCGATCACCCGGTGCTTCTCAACCGGGCGCCGACGCTCCACCGCCTGGGCATCCAGGCGTTCATGCCGGTCCTCGTCGAGGGCTCGGCGATCCAGATTCATCCGCTCGTCTGCACGGCCTTCAACGCGGACTTCGACGGCGACCAGATGGCGGTCCACGTGCCGCTCTCCACGGCTGCCCAGGAGGAGGCCCGGACGATGTTGCTGTCGACGGCCAATCTCCTCTCCCCGGCCGACGGGAGCCCGGTCGTCGCCCCCACCCAGGACATGGTCCTGGGATGCTTCTACCTGACGATGGACGAGCGCGGGGTCACCGGCCGGCCGCCCACCCGGATCTTCTCCGACGAGGACGAGGCGATCCTCGCCTACCAGCTCCGCACCGTCACCCTCCACGAGCCCGTGGAGGCGGCGATCCGGACCTGGGACGCGGAGGCGGAAACACTCGTCGAGGCCCGCCGCGTCACGACCGTGGGGCGGATCATCTTCAACCAGATTCTGCCGAACCCGCTCCGCTTCCTGAACGCGGAGATGAAGCGGCACGACCTCCGACGGCTCGTGGCCGACTGCTACCGGATCCTCGGTCCCACCGAGACGGCGCACCTCGTCGACGGGATCAAGAGCGTCGGGTTCAAGTACGCCACCCGCGGCGGCATGACGATCGCCGTGGACGACATCGCGGTCCCGGCGGACAAGCCGGCGCGCCTGGCGGCCGCTGACGACCAGGTCAAGAAGATCGACGGCCAGTTCCAGCGCGGCCTCATCACCGACGACGAGCGCTACGAAGCCGTCGTCGACGTCTGGCAGAAGACCTCGAAGGAACTCTCCGACGAGATGATGGACAACCTCGACCCGAACAGCCCGATGGCGATGATGACGGCCTCCGGCGCACGCGGCAACAAGGGCAACATCGGGCAGCTCGGCGCGATGCGCGGCCTGATGGCCGACCCGTCGGGCCGGATCATCGACGTCCCCGTGCGGAGCAACTTCCGCGAGGGGATGACCGTCCTCGAGTACTTCATCTCCACCCACGGCGCCCGCAAGGGCCTCGCCGACACCGCCCTCCGGACCGCCGACTCGGGCTACCTGACGCGCCGTCTCGTGGACGTTGCCCAGGACGTGATCACCCGCGACGACGACTGCTGCACCGAGGAGGGAAGCTGGATCACCCGGGCCGAGTCCGACGAGGTCACCCTCGAGGCAGGGGCCTTCGCCCGCCGCCTCGTCGGGCGGATCGCGGCGGCCCCGGTCGAGGGACCCGACGGCGACGTCCTCTGCGATCGCAACGCGGAGATCGACGAGGCAATCGCGAAGCGCCTGGAGGAGGCGGGTCTCCACGAGGTCCTCGTCCGCTCGCCGCTCACCTGCGAGTCGCGCAACGGCGTCTGCCGCCTCTGCTATGGCCGCAACCTCGCAACGGGCTCGCTCGTCGGGAGCGGCGAGGCCGTGGGCATCATCGCCGCCCAGTCGATCGGCGAGCCCGGCACCCAGCTGACGATGCGGACGTTCCACACCGGCGGTGTCGCGTCCGCCGGTGGCGCCGACATCACGGCTGGCCTCCCCCGCGTCGAGGAGCTCTTCGAGGCCCGGGTGCCCAAGGGCAAGGCCGAGATCAGCCACATCGACGGGATCGTGGAGATCATCCGCGGCGACGTCGGGACCAAGGTCAAGGTCACGAGCGTCGAGGCCTACGACGCGCCGCTTCGCATCCCCGCCGGGGCGGAGGTCCTCGCCGCCACCGGAGACCTCGTCGAGAAGAGCCAGGTCGTCGCCCGGATCGCCGGGAAGGACGGCGCGTCCAGCGACGTCGTGGCCCCGGAGAAGGGGATCCTCGCGAGCGACGGCGACGGTCTCGTGATCCGGGCCGAGGACCGGGTGGAGCGTGAGTACTCCATCCCCCACAACGCGAAGCTCCTCAACGAGAACGGCCAGGAGGTGCGGGCCGGCGACCCGATCACCGACGGGCCGATCAACCCGCAGGAGTACCTCGAGACCCGCGGCAAGGACGCGGTCCAGCGCTACCTGGTGAAGGAAGTCCAGAAGGTCTACCGGAGCCAGGGCGTCGCGATCAACGACAAGCACATCGAGATCATCGTCCGGCAGATGCTCCGCAAGGTGCGGATCGACCAGCCGGGCGACACCGAGCTGCTCCCGACCGAGCTCGTCGACCGCCTCGACTTCGAGGGGGCGAACAACCGCGTCCTCGCGGAGGGGGGCGAGCCGGCGACGGCCCAGGTCGTCCTCCTCGGCGTGACGAAGGCCTCGCTGAACACGGCGAGCTTCCTCGCGGCGGCCTCGTTCCAGGAGACGACCCGGGTGCTCACCGAGGCCGCCATCAACGGGGCCAAGGATCACCTGATCGGGCTCAAGGAGAACGTGATCATCGGCAAGCTCATCCCCGCGGGGACGGGCGCGCCGGCCAATGTTGCCGCCCGCCGCGAGGCGGATCGTCGGCGGGCCGCGGAAGCGCTCGCCGGCGGCGAGCTGCCCGAGCAGTTCGGCAGCGAGTTCAACCCGTTCCTCGCCGAGGCGGCAGAGGGCGAGGCGGACGAGACGGCCCGCCTCACGGCCCTCCTGGCCGCGGAAGGCGCCTCGGACGGGTCCGCGGAGCCCGGCGACGGCAGCACGGGCGACGACGAGGAGTTCAACCCGTTCCTCGCCACGGCGTCGGACCTGTCGGAAGGGGATGGCGAGCCGACCGACGACTGACCAGGCCTGCGAGCGCGGGCGATCATCGACCTCCGGTCACGTTGACCTCCGGTCTTTGACACCCGGCCGCGCTCGCTGGTACACTCCGCGCTTGCGTGCCGTGGCCGGGTGGCCATCGGTCGCGTGCGCTCCGCGCCCACCGGCGCGGCACCTCGGCCGAGCCCCCGCCAGGGGCGGGAGCGGCCGGACCACCGAAGGGTTCGAGAAAGGGACAGCGTCTCCGTGCCGACGATCAGCCAGCTCGTGCGCCACGGCCGGAAGCCGAAGATCGCGAAGGTCAAGGCTCCGGCGATGCGCAGGATCTGGAACAGCCTCGACCAGCGCCAGACCCCGATTCCGGGCGCCCCCCAGAAGCGCGGCGTCTGCCTGCAGGTGCGCACGATGACGCCGAAGAAGCCGAACTCGGCCCTCCGGAAGATCGCCCGCGTCCGTCTCTCCAACCAGATGGAGGTCACGGCCTACATCCCGGGGATCGGGCACAACCTCCAGGAGCACTCCGTCGTCCTCGTCCGGGGCGGCCGGGTGAAGGACCTCCCCTCGGTGAAATACCACATCATTCGCGGCACCCTCGACACGGCTGGTGTCCGCGACCGCAAGCAGAGCCGCTCGAAGTACGGGGCCAAGGCCAGCGCCCAGCTGCCCGGCCAGAGGAAGTAGCAGGACCATGCCCCGCCGTTCCAGCATCCCCCGCAAGGCGAAGTACGAGAAGATCCCGCTCAACCGGACGACGGCTCGGATCTCGGCGAAGCTCATGAGCGACGGCAAGCGCAACCTTGCCGACCGCATCCTTCGCCAGGCGCTCGCCCGCGCCGAGGCCCAGGCCAGCCGGCCCGGTCTCGAGGTGCTCGAGGCGGCCCTCCGCAACGCCACCCCGATCATCGAGGTCAAGCCCCGCCGCGTCGGCGGCGCCACGTACCAGGTCCCGGTCGAGATCCGCGGCGACCGCCGCCTCTCGCTCGGCGTCCGCTGGCTCGTCCAGGCGGCCCGGAAGCGGAACGGCAAGAGCATGAGCGAGAAGCTCGCCGCCGAGTTCGTCGATGCGTCGAACGGCCTCGGCGCGGCCGTGAAGCGTCGCGAGGACACCCACAAGATGGCCGACGCGAACAAGGCCTTCAGCCACTTCAAGTGGTAGGCCCGGTACCCCTCCGATGACTCGTCTCGTCTCGCTCGCCCGAACCCGGAACATCGGGATCATCGCGCATATCGACGCGGGCAAGACGACCGTGACCGAGCGGATCCTCTTCTACACGAAGAAGATCTACAAGATCGGCGAGGTCCACGAGGGCGCCGCCACGATGGACTGGATGCCCCAGGAGCAGGAGCGGGGGATCACGATCACCGCGGCGGCCACGACCTGCTTCTGGGACGAGCATCGCATCAACATCATCGATACGCCCGGGCACGTGGACTTCACGATGGAAGTCGAGCGGTCGCTCCGGGTGCTTGACGGAGCGGTCGTCGTCTTCGACGGCGTGGCCGGCGTGGAGCCCCAATCCGAGACGGTCTGGCGGCAGGCCGACCGCTACCGCGTTCCGCGGATTTGCATGATCAACAAGCTCGATCGCACCGGCGCCGACTTCTGGCGCTGCGTCGACATGATCGAGGACCGCCTCGGCGCGAACGCCGTCCCCGTCCAGATCCCGATCGGGAGCGAGGATGCCTTCCGCGGCGTCGTGGATCTCGTCCGGATGAAGGCGCTCGTCTACCACGACGATCTCGGCTCCGAGGTCAAAGAGGAGGAGGTCCCCGCGGCTCTCCTCGACGAGGCGCGCCGCCACCGGGAGAAGCTCGTCGAGGCCGTCGCCGAGATGGACGACGCGCTCATGCACAAGTACCTCGACGGCGAGGAGCTCACCGAGGCGGAGATCGTCCACGGCCTGCGGCTCGGGACCCTCCAGTACCGGATCGTCCCGGTCCTGACCGGATCCGCGCTCAAGAACAAGGGCATCCAGCCGATGCTCGACGCGGTCGTCGCCTACCTGCCGTCGCCGCTCGACGTGCCGCCCGTGGTGGGGGAGCAGCCCGGAACCCACGCCGAGATCGTCCGCACCGTGGACGACGGCGAGCCGTTCAGCGCCCTCGCCTTCAAGATCGCGGCGGATCCCTACGTCGGCAAGCTGGCCTTCTTCCGGGTCTACTCGGGGACCCTCAAGTCCGGGTCCTACATCCTCAACTCCACGAAGGGGAAGAAGGAACGGATCGGGCGCATCCTCCAGATGCACGCCAACCACCGCGAAGAGATCGAGGAGGTCTACGCCGGCGACATCGCGGCGGCGGTCGGCCTCAAGGAGACCTTCACCGGGGACACGCTGGCCGACCCCGACCACCCGGTGATCCTCGAGTCGATGACCTTCCCCGAGCCGGTGATCGAGGTCAAGATCGAGCCGAAGACGAAGGCCGACCAGGACAAGATGGGCCTGGCCCTCTCGCGGCTCGCCGAGGAGGACCCGACCTTCAGGGTCAAGACCGACGAGGAGAGCGGGGAGACGCTTATCGCGGGGATGGGCGAGCTCCACCTCGACGTCCTCGTGGACCGGATGATCCGGGAGTTCAAGGTCGCGGCCAACATCGGCAAGCCCCAGGTCTCGTACCGGGAGACGATCCGGCGGATGGCCGAGGGGAATGGCCGGTTCGTCCGCCAGACCGGCGGCAAGGGCCAGTACGGCCACGTCGTCCTGCGTCTCGAGCCGCTCGAGAAGGGCACGGGGAACGAGTTCGTCGACAAGACCGTCGGCGGCGTCATCCCCCGGGAATACATGCGCGCGATCGACAACGGGATCCGGGGGGCGCTCGAGACGGGCGTCTATGCCGGCTTCCCGATGGTCGACGTGCGGGCCACCGTCTTCGACGGGTCCTACCACGAGGTGGACTCGAGCGAGATGGCCTTCAAGATCGCGGCCTCGATGGCCGTGAAGGCCGCGGTGGACAAGGCCAGCCCGGCAATCCTCGAGCCGCTCATGCGGGTCGAGGTGACGATGCCGGAGCAGTTCATGGGCGACGTGATCGGCGACCTCAACCGCCGCCGCGGCCACGTCGACGGGATGGAGTCCCGCGGGACGACGCAGGTCGTCCGCTCGTTCGTCCCGCTCGCGGAGATGTTCGGGTACGCGACGGACCTGCGGTCGATGACCGAGGGCCGGGCGAGCTACTCGATGGAGCTGTCCCATTACGCCGAGGTCCCCGGCAATCTCGCCGCGGAGCTCGTCCAGAAGTCCAGGGTCTAGGAGTCGGGAAGGCCGGCGACGGACGTCCCTCGACGGGACCCGGACGCGGCGAGGAGCCAGGGAGCACAACGACGATGGCGAAGAAGAAGTTCGAGCGGACGAAGCCGCACGTCAACATCGGCACCATCGGTCACATCGACCACGGGAAGACGTCGCTCACCGCGGCGATCACGAAGTACCTCGCCCTCAAGGGCGGGTCCGAGTACCGCGCCTTCG
>JBBSAS010000011.1:0-16413 GCA_038252055.1 Candidatus Limnocylindrales bacterium | reverse complement strand
GCACGCTAACACGCGTGGCCCAACAGTGGCTCGCCCAGCGCGATCGACAGGCTGGCGCCGTGCTGCATGTGTCACCGATGTCGCGACTCAGGACATTGGCCGGCCAGGAAGGATTCGAACCTTCAATCCCCTGATCCAGAGCTGGCCTACCTGAAGCAGCGTGCTCGCCCTCTGGCGCGCGCTCCAGAGGCCCTACAGTTGGGGGATGAACGCGAAACGGCCCCCGGCCGATCGGGCCGTCCGGCACTTGATTCAGGCTCCGAGCATAAGCATGCTATTGGCATATGAATGCCGATGTACAACCACGCCATCACCACCACCACAACGGAGGTTGGGCTCGTTCCGCTGGCGCTCGGGCGGTTTCGGGCGGCCCCACCGCGAACACGATCGAAGCCGATGATGGATGGGGAGGTGCGTGTCTCGTTGAGCGGCGCCCGTGCACGACCGGGTGATCTGCAGCCAATGCTGCGGAGCTCGAGGACGCGTTCGCGGCATCGACTGATCTTGCCGAAGGCCTGCTCGGCATCGTTGCCGTCCACCCCATGACCGAGTCCGATGCCCGCGAGTACCTCGCCCGCTCGGGAGTTGGCTGGTCCGTTGTGCAGGATCTCCTCGACCAGGGTCGTATCGTCACTGTCCGCCACGGCGGACGTACCTACCTGAGGACGCGGAGGTGACCCGATGACCGACGCCAAACGCCGCCGTGGGCTGGGGCCCGAGGGCTTCTGTGTGTGCTCGAAATGCGGCGCCCGGATCCCGCATCGACCGGGCGTGCGCTGCGAGGACGAAAGCTGTCCTTCCTGTGCGGGAAGCATGCTCCGAGAGGGGTCGGATCATCATCGACGCTGGCTCGCGAAGCACCAGCGCACGGAGACCGGGAGGTGAACGGCATGACGAAGTTTCCAGGCGATATCGAATCCATCGCCCCTCTGCTGGTCGCGAAGGGCAAGGGGATCCTTGCCGCCGACGAGTCGAGCGGCACGATCGAGAAGCGCCTCCGGTCGGTTGGCGTCGAGTCTTCCGAGGAGATGCGACGCACCTACCGGAACCTCCTGTTCACGGCGCCCGGCATGGAGAAGTCGATCAGCGGCGTGATCCTGTTCGACGAGACGATCCGCCAGTCCTCGGACGACGGCACGCCGTTCGCGGAGCTCCTGGCGAGCCGCGGGGTGATCCCGGGGATCAAGGTCGACCGCGGCGCGAAGGCGCTCACCGGGGCGCCCGGCGAGAAGGTCACCGAAGGCCTCGATGGCCTGCGGGAACGGCTCGCCGAGTACCACGAGCTCGGCGCGCGGTTCACGAAGTGGCGGGCGGTCCTTTCGATCGGCGCGGGGATGCCTTCGGACTATGCGATCCGGGTGAACGCCCAGGCGCTGGCGCGGTTTGCCGCGCTCTCCCAGGAGGCGGGGCTCGTGCCGATCGTCGAGCCCGAAGTGCTGATGGACGGCGACCACACGATCGAGCGCAGCTTTGCGGCGACCGCCCGCGCGCTCGCCGCGGTGTTCGACGAGCTCCGGGAGCATGGAGTCCGGGCCGAGGGCATGCTGCTCAAGCCGAACATGGTCCTGGCGGGGTACGAGTGCCCGGCACAGGTGGCGCCGGAGGAGATCGCCCGCTGGACGATCCGCTGCCTGCGCCGCCACGTCCCGGCCGCCGTGCCGGGGATCGTGTTCCTGTCCGGCGGCCAGTCCGAAGAGGATGCGACGGCCGCCTTGGATGCGTTGAACCGCGCCCCCGCCCAACCGTGGCAGCTGTCGTTTTCGTTCGGGCGGGCCCTCCAGGCGTCGGCGCTCAAGGCGTGGGCCGGGTCGCCCGATAACGTGGCGGCTGCGCAGGAGGCATTCCGCCATCGCGCCGAGCTGAACGGAGCGGCGCGCATCGTCGCGTACTCCCCGGAGATGGAATAGCGAGCGGAGCGCCCGGGGTGGTGCCGGGCGCCGTGGCACGGGTCAGGCGACGTGTCCGCGCCGAACGCCGCTGCCAGCGCGGGCGATCGGGTTCACCATGGACCGCATGAGACGACTCCGGTGCTCCGAGTGCGGCCAGGAGCGCGCCGAGGGAGCCGCCTGGGTCATCGATGACGCGATCGTCTGTCGTCGCTGCCTGTATGGCGAGACCCGGCCCGTACAGATCTACCCGATCGGGTACGTCCGCAATACGCAGGAACGGGACGGCAGCGATCTCGGCCTGGGGTCCAATGCCGCTCGGTCCCGGATCGAGCTCGTTCCGTCGCAGCTGCGGTTCATGTACGGGCTGGAAGAGGAGGAGTGCCTCACGGTTGTCTACTTCCTGCACCAGGCCCGTGCGGTCCGGTCTCGGTTCAGGCGGGGCTTCGACGGCAAGGAGGTCGGGGTCTTCGCTTCGCGCACTCCCGACCGCCTCTCGCGCATCGGCATCCAGGACGTGCGTCTCGTCGGCATCGAGGGGACTGCGCTGATCGTCGAGGAGCTCGACGCCGTCAACGGCACCCCCGTGCTCGACATCAAGATGTGCCGGCGTGCCGACCCTGTTTCCGGCTCCGCCATGCTCTCGGGAGATCCATGGTGAAGTCGTTCATCATCCTGACGTCGCGGCGATGACCAGCGGTCCGCTCGTCACCGGTGGCTCTCGCTCGACAACGGCCGGAGTGCGAGAGGGGAATTGGCTGGCGAGGAAGGATTCGAACCTTCAACCCCCTGATCCAGAGTCAGGAGACGCAGAGCCGTTTTCACGCACGACCACGGGTGCTGTCGGGGCCGTTGACAACCACGCTGACAACCACGGGCCGTCCGTAGGCCCCGACCATCGCGTCTGCGGCGGTCCGATCCGCCGGTGCGAGGTGGGTGTAGACGTCAGCCGTGGTGGAGATCGCGGAGTGCCCGAGGACGTCCTGGATGATCCGCATCGGGACGCCCCGGGCGAGCATCGTGGAGGCTGCGACGTGGCGGAGATCGTGGAAGCGGGCCCGAGCGATCCCGGCCCGGGCGCAGTGGCGGTGGAGGGCGTGAACGACCGTCGCGCCGGCGAGCGGCCGGCCCGTGGCGAAGACGAGGGGCACTCGCTCCTGGCCCTCCCAGCGATCGCCGGCGGCAATCCGCTCGAGCCGCTGGCGATGGCGATGCTCAGCGCTCGTCGTTGGTGCGACGTGCGGCGTCGTCGGGCCATCGCCTTCGTCCGCCATCTCAGTCGGATACACGGGTGGGAATGGCGTCATCTGGGCAGCCGAGATTGTCGGCCTGATCGGGATGCGCTTCGCGCACGCGATCGCGCGTGCCGGAGCGGGACCGCTGGCCATGCCTGCCATGTCGGACGCGGCGGGTGGGATGGTGCTCTACAAGTACGGCTACCGAACCTCGACGGATCTCGTGGTCCCGGCCGGGTTCACGAACGTCCTGTCGAGCACCGCGAAGCCGGCCAAGTGCTACGTTGCCTTCCGCCACTACAGCGGCCTGCCCGTCCAGCTCAACTTCAGCGGAGCGACCGACAGCCAGGCGTGTGCCGCAATGATCCTGAAGTGATCTCGGCTCAGCCACCGCGGGACTATGCGTCAGTAGCTCGGCGACGCGTAGACCACCGTCTTTGCGACGGCGCCCGACTTGATCGCAGGGGTATCCCCGAGGGTCTCGAAGCCCTTCCCTTTGCCCGCCCGCAGGTTATCGACCAGGTTGGTGTACGAGAAGCCGAGCGGTCGGCCCTTTGAGTCGAGGTAGAACGCGCCGACATGAACGCTGTCGATGTCCTCGCCGGTGGGATTGCTGACGACTCCGGTCGTTGACCAGCTGCCGTCGTAGGAGTCGCGCTTGTTCTTGATCTTGCTCGTCTTGAGGACCACCACCTCGTCGGCATCGATCGTGTCATAACTCCCGTCGGCATCGAGCCGACCGACCTCCTTCAGCTTGAACTCGTCCGAGAGGCCTGAGTCGGCCAAGTATCCCGTCTTCCCGGGCGCGAGGTACCGCGGGAAGGCATAGCTGAAGTTGCCCGTGTCCAGGACGCTCTCGTCCTTCGCATAGAGCGTCCAGTCGCCGTTGCCGATCTCGGCCCAGCCGGTCCCTACGTTCTTGACCTCGACGATCAGGTTGTACTGGACATAGTCGCTGCCCTTGGTCTGCCACGAACGAACCCACTTGCCCGTGATCGACACGTCGGCCTCAGGGTCGGCGGTCGGGGCGAGCGTGGACGGCTCTGGAGTCGACTCAGTCCGTGCGCTCGGAGCCGGCGTCTGATCTGCGGGCGAGGTTGCGCTGGCGGCAGGCGCAGTAGCACCTGGCGGCGTATTGACCGCCGTACCTGGTGGCGTGTTGACCGCAGTGCCAATGGCGGTCCCTCCACACCCAGCCAGCATCGCCGCCAACGTCAATCCGACCAAGATCCGTGCAGCCATCGTCGCTACCCTTTCCTCGCCCCCGGCTCCGCTCGCCGTCGCCGCTCCGTTCGCGCGATGGGCAGTCGGCGCAGCGACCGGGGGCTGTTCCAGTGCCCTGCCGGGCGCCGATACCTTACGCCGGTCGCGTCGCCAACACGGGTGTTCGTGGTCGCCGTCGACTCAGCGCAGATCGGGCCGGCTTCCGAAGCGCCGGGATGCCGCCAGCAGCGACAGCACGACGAGGAACATGAGTCCGATCACGACCAAGGCGGTCGCACCCTGCTGGGGCGCGACCTGATCCGTGCTCGTGGCCGGAGGAGTCGGCGCAGCCGAGTCGACGCCCGTCCCGCTGACCGGGGCAGTCGCGGTGGGCGAGGTGGTCGCGGTGGGCGAGGTGGTCGCGGTCGGCGAGGTGGCTGCGGTGGGCGAGGCGGTCGCGGTGGGCGAGGCGGTCGCGGTCGGCGACGGCGTGGCCGAGGTGACGAGGTTGTTGACGAGCGCGGCCGAGCAGTTCAGCCACGAGCCGCCGCCGTAGTTGGAGTCGTTGCACTGGTTGACCGTCACGGGCAGCGAGGCGCTGGTCGTGCCGCTGGCGATGCAGTTGAAGTCCTCCTGGCCGCCCCCGTAGCTCGCGTTGTTGCACTGGGTGATCGTCGCGTTCGTGGTGGAGGCCGGGAAGGGGTTGCAGCCGGTGGTATCGGGAGCCGAACCGTTGCACTGGTTGACGGTGGCGGCCCCGATCGCTTCGGGGACGACGTCGACGAAGTTGGTGATGACGTCGACGTTGCAGGCGAGGACGTTGCCCCCGCCGTACCCGACGCCGTCGCACTGGTCCACGCGGGTGATGAGGTTGACGAGGCTCTGCGTGTCGGTACTGCAGGTCAGCGGCACGGGGTCAAGGCGGCCGCTTGCGGGCCCGGTGCACTCGGTGACGCTGACCACCGCGCTGCCGCTGGCAACGAGGGTGACCGGGTCGATCGCGGTGACGGTGTTCGTGATCGTGGTGTCACACGTGATCATCGTGCCGGCCCCGGTGTCCATGGAGGGGTCGGTGTCCGGATCGCCACAGTAGGTGGTTGGCACGCCGGCGATCGGCGCCGCGGACACCGGCGGGGTCCCCAGGAATGCTGGGGCCGCGAACAGGGCCAAGGCGAAGACGCCGAGGGTGAGGAAGGTGAGCGGTCGACGCATGGCGACACCTGTGCCGGGTCGAGCATCGTTGCCAAGGGATTCTAAGCGGCGGGGCTCGTGCGTTCGACGGTAGGACGACATTCGGCGAAGTCAACCCGGACGATCGGATGACCCCGGGTCGCGAGGTCGTGGCGCGGGCCATCCTATGCCGACGTCACGGCACGACCAGGGTCGACACCTCCCGCGATGGTGCGCATGTCGACATCCGCCGAGAGCACCGGCAGCGGTGGGTCCTGCGCGAGGGCCGTCGCCGCGATCCAGATATCGTGGTCAGCGACCGGACGCCCCGTAGCCTTCAGGTCCGCCCAGATCCGTGCATAGCAGCGCGCGACATCCGCATTACCGATGAGTATCCCGTAGGCCTTGAGCCCCTCCTCGAGCTAGTGATGCGCCTCGGGCCCCAGCCCTTGTAGTAGGCGCCGCGGAGGACCTCCCCCACCGTGATGAAGCTCAGAAAGACGAATCGCCCCCTCGTGAAGGGACGAAACCGTTCGTAGGCGGGATCGTCCGTGGATAGCCGGGAGAAGACGTTGGTGTCAAGAACGAGGGCCGGGGCGTCAAGCTCTTCCGGTGTCACCTCCCCATCCCCTCGCGCAACTCCGCCCAGTCGGCCGGGCTCAGGCCGTGAATCACGAGATCGTTCGGATCCTGGACGGGGCGCAAGCCCGCCTCCTCCGCGATCAGGGAAATCGGACGGCGCTCCCAGAAGTCCTCGAATGTGATCTGCTGCGGGCGGTCGACACGTTGGACCTGGATGCTGGTTGCCCTCATCGTCTCGGAATCGTAGGTGACGTCACCGACGAGATTCGCCGTGCCTCGGAGGACCCGGTACACGTCATCGGCAAGGGGCTCGGGGTAGTCCACGCGAACCGTCTCGCCGCCAGCTCCTTTCAGGAGGGCAGTTCGATTGTCGAAGTTGGCCTCGTAGACACGACCCTGCACGCCGGTCGCCTCGACAGGGCTGACCTGACGAGAGGCCGCCGCTTCGAGTTGATCCATCGTCTCACGGTCGATCGACACGGGTTCGATCTCCTCGGTTTCGATCAGAACGCGATCGTACCGCCGACCGACTCCGAGGTCTCGGGCCAGATGGGCCCATTCGGAGGCCACGTCCGGAAACTGCTCCGCCTGTGGCCCCGCCGCGTCGATTGCGATCTCCAGTGCACGCTCCCCGAGGGGTCCATCGCTCCAGGGAAACGCGATCAGGTCTGGCGTCGCATCAGGCGCTGCCTGAAAGGTGAGGACGCCGCTTCCCGATGACAGTTCAACGAGACGGACCTCGGCCGCCCGATTGACCGCATTGCGCCAGCGTCCCGTCGGACGCACCTGGCGCCCGAGCGCATGCCCGGCCGCTCGAGCTGTGGCGCGGACCACGGCGTCAATCAGACGGGCAATGTCGCGCGCCGGGATCTCCTCAAGTCCGCCACCACCTTCGAGCCGGATCGTGCGCCTCATTTCGCGTGCCCTCTGTTCCTTCCCGGTGGACAACTCACCACCGCCCCCGCCCGATCGTGGACATCTCCCCTTGCCTTGCTACTAGAACGGGTGTTCACTTGACCGCTCGACCGGGCACTCCCCCGGCGCCGGCGCTGCTAGCCCGGAGGGTGTGAATGAGCCAGCCTGCATCAGGGCTTGAACTCGGATTCGAAGGCCACGTAGACGAGGGGGGCGATCTCGATGATCGTCGCGACCTCGCCGACCTTCGCGTTGCACATGTCCGAGATGTCCAGGGCGAACGACGAGATCTTGTCATCCGCCGGCAACGCGCCGTCACCACCGCGTTTGTTCTGGATGGTGAGGAGCATGTCGCCGGCCGCCACGAACCGCTGATGGTTGTCCATCGTGTTCTTCCAGTCAGTGCACGTCGTGACGTCGTAGGACTTCGCCCAGGTCTGGGTGAACTTCGTGCTGTCTGGGGAACCGCCGCAACCCGCGACCGCGGCCGCCAGTATCAATAGCGTCAAGAAGCGATGGACCATCATCTCGCCCCTCCGGTTATCCCCCTGAGCCACGAAGAGCAGGACGCCCTGCTGCGACTGGAGTACCTGGTACAGCGAGGGCTTCTGCGGCCAGCCCATCGACCATTGCCTCCAGCCGGGCGATCCTCGTCCGATCCTCTTCCCGCCAGGCCCGAAGCTCCTCGACCAGCGCCATGAGGACCGCGGCCATCGGATCGGCGGTCGTCTCCGGCTCACCCGGCGGCGCGATCCCGCGCTTACCCCAGAACCGAATGACCGGCTCTAGGTTCGATGCGCGCGGCGTGACTTTGCCGGATTCCCACTGCGCGTAGTTCGACCTCGACGGCGCGTAGCTGTTCTCGGCCCGTAGGTCCGCCAGAAAGCGGTCCGCCGTGTAGTCGGCATCCTGCGTGTTCCGCGACTCCCGGGCGCGAATGAACCACTGCGCGAGGGGCGTCCGCTGATCGGTCGGTACTCGTGGCATGGCCGCGTGATGTTGCGCGCATGTATCGGGCGTGTCAAGCCTGCCAAAGGCAACATCAGGCGACAACGGGCAACACCAATCGGGACGTCGCGACGCTCAACGTGCTACTTGCAATGTCGGGCGATGTTGCGCTAGAGTGCACGACATGCACAGCGAATGGACGCCCACTCTCGGTCCCGAGCTTCGCCGGCGCAGGGTCGCCCTCGGGGCGCAGCAGAAGGACGTCGCCGCAATCCTCGGCCTCACGAGGATCGCCGTCGTGGCGGACGGTGTGCGGCGACAGGCGCAGCCGCCGGGCCGCGACCTTGATCGATGCGGAGGCGAGGACGGCGCGGAGGACCTCGAGCTGGCGGTCGGTCAGCTCAGGAGGCGCCATGCGGTCAGGCCAGGCCCGTTTGACAACCACCGTGACAACCACGGCCGTGCAGACCGGTGCCACGAGCAGCGTCGAATAGGGGGCTGTTTGAGCGTGAATTGGCTGGCGAGGAAGGATTCGAACCTTCAACCCCCTGATCCAGAGTCAGGTGCTCTACCGTTGAGCCACTCGCCAGCGGCGCCCGCCGCTGTGCTCACGCTTCGCGCGGAGCGGACGGACGTGCCGATTGTACCCGAACCGACGCGTGCCCCTCCCGGCGGGCCCTTCCCAGCGGCCGCTCGACGCGGTGGGGGAACGGGACGCGCTGTCGGTCGCCTTCGGCGCTGCCACCCAGAGCCGCCCGGGCGGTCAGCCGCCCTTGCCGCGCGCCTGGAGCTTCGCCCAGGAGTCCTTGAGGGTCAGCGTTCGGTTGAAGACCAGGTGGCCGGGCGCCGAGTCGACGTCCGGCGTGAAGTAGCCGAGACGCTCGAACTGGACCGTCTCGCCGACCGGCGTCGCGGCCAGGCTCGGCTCAACGAAGGCGCCCCGAATCACCGTCTCCGAGGCCGGGTTCAGGTCGGCGAAGAGGTCGCCGTCGACGCCCGGGTCGGGGCGCGTGAAGAGGTGGTCGTAGAGCCGCACCTCTGCGGGGAGGGCGTGCGCGGCGGAGACCCAGTGGAGCGTCGCCTTCGGGCGCCGCCCGTCGGGTGCGTCGCCGCCCTTCGTGGCCGGGTCGTACGTGCAGCGCAGCTCGGTGATCACCCCGGCGGCGTCCTTGACCACCTCGCGACAGGTGACAAAGTACGCGCCGCGCAGGCGGACCTCGCGGCCGGGCGCCAGGCGGAAGTACTTCGCCGGCGGATCCTCCATGAAGTCGTCCCGCTCGATCCAGACCTCGCGCGCGAAGGGCACGGTCCGGCTGCCGGCGGACGGATCCTCCGGGTTGTTGGCGACGGTCATCTCCTCGACCTGCGCCTCGGGGTAGTCCTCGATGACGACCTTGAGCGGGTCCAGGACGGCGAAGCGGCGGGCGGCCGTGCGGTTGAGGACGTCGCGGACGGCGTGCTCGAGCATCTCGACCTCGATGACGCTGTCGGCCTTGGCCACCCCGATGAGGGCGGCGAACGCGCGGATCCCCTCGGCCGGGAAACCGCGCCGCCGGAGGCCCGAGATCGTCGGCATCCGGGGATCGTCCCAGGCGCGGACGTGGCCCTCGGTCACGAGGCGCAGGAGGACCCGCTTGGAGAGGACCGTGTACGTGAGGTTGAGGCGGGCGAACTCGATCTGGCGCGGGCGCGACGGAACGGGCAGGTTGTCGATCAGCCAGTCGTAGAGGGGCCGGTGGGCCTCGAACTCGAGGGTGCAGATCGAATGGGTGATCCCCTCGATCGCGTCCGACTGGCCGTGGGCGAAGTCGTAGGTCGGGTAGATGCACCAGGCGTCGCCGGTGCGCGGGTGGGCGGCGTGGACGATCCGGTAGAGGACCGGGTCGCGGAGGTTGATGTTCGGCGAGGTCATGTCGATCCGGGCGCGCAGGACCCGGGCGCCGCTGGGGAACTCGCCGGCGCGCATCCGCTCGAGGAGGTCGAGGTTCTCGTCGACGGGGCGGTCGCGGTAGGGGCTGGCGCGGCCGGGCTCGGTGAGCGTGCCGCGGTGCTCGCGGATCTCGTCGGCTGTCAGGTCGTCGACGTAGGCCCTGCCGGCACGGACGAGGTCGACCGCCCAGGCGTAGAGCTGGTCGAAGTAGTCGGACGCATGGTAGAGGTGCTCGCCCCAGTCGAAGCCGAGCCAGCGCACGTCGGCCTCGATGGCGTCGATGTACTCCTGCTCCTCCTTTGTCGGGTTCGTGTCGTCGAAACGGAGGTGGCAGCGACCGCCGAACTCGGCGGCGATGCCGAAGTTGAGGCAGATCGACTTGGCGTGGCCGATGTGAAGATAGCCGTTCGGCTCGGGCGGGAAGCGGGTGACGATGCTCGTGTGGCGACCGCTGCGCAGGTCGGCGGCGACGATCTCGCGGACGAAGTCGGCACGCTCGGGCGCCGGCTCGGGGACGGCCGTGGGTGTGGCCGCGCCGTGCTCGGGCGCGCGCGGGGTTTCGGTGCTCACGGGGCGGCTCCGGGTGGGTCGAACTCGAACCGGGGGCCGGACCGACCTCCCGGGAGGACGGGGCGCGGTGGCCTCATGACTGACCGATTGCCCGAGATCCTCGCCGCCATCTTACGACGCGCGGTCGCGCCCGCCGGGTGCGTCTCTTCAGAAGGTCGGGTGCCCGAACGGGGGACGGACCATGCCCGGCGTCGGCGCGATGGCCGGAAGCGGATCCGGGGCGTTTCCCGGGATCGACGGCGCATCGATCGGCGTCGGCGCATACCCGGCATCGACCGCGAACTCCGGGCAGCACGGCAGGGCCGGTCGTGCGCTGCCATCCGCGGCGCGGCCGCGGAACCGCGGCGCCCGCATCCCGCGACGGGCCGGGAGTGTGGCCGGATGGCGCACGGATCGATCGCTCACGGGGCCAGCATCGGCTCGGGCGTTGGAGGACGCCATGACCCGGCGGTCCGGGGGACCTTTGTTCTCGCGTGGGTCTGCCCGTGGTCGGGGGCGCCCCCGCCCAGGTCGCCCTGCTTGGCGCCCCGCCCAGGTCGCCCTGCTTGGCGTCACCGCCCTCGCTGGCGCTCACCGCCCCGGATGGCTCACCATGGGCACACCGCCCGTACATCCGAGGAGCCCGATGCCCATCTTCGACGCCGACGCACTTCGCCCCCAGTTCCCGGCCCTCGCCTCCCTGCAGGATGGTCGCCCGGCGATCTTCCTCGACGGGCCCGGCGGGACCCAGGTGCCGCAGCGAGTGATCGACGCGGTTTCGACCTACTACCGCGAGTCGAACGCGAACGTTCACGGCGCCTTCGCCACGAGCATCCGTTCCGACGCGATCATCGACGAGGCGCACGAGGCGGTCGCGGATCTTCTCGGGGCCGCTTCGGCGGCCGAGATCACGTTCGGCCAGAACATGACCTCGCTCACGTTCGCCCTCTCGCGGTCGATCGGTCGAACCCTGCAACCGGGCGACGAGGTCGTCATCTCCCGCCTCGACCACGAGGCGAACCGGGGCCCCTGGGTCACTGCCGCTGCGGATGCCGGCGCGATCATCCGCGAGATCGAGGTCGACCCGGCCACCTGCACGCTCGACCTCGGGTCGCTCGACGCGGCCCTCTCCGAGCGGACGCGCCTGGTGGCGGTCGGCTATGCGGCGAACGCCGTGGGCACGATCAACCCGGTCGCCGAGATCGTCCGCCGGGCCCACGAGGTGGGCGCCTTCGCGTTCGTCGATGCCGTCCACTACGCGCCCCACGGCCCGATCGACGTCGGGGCGCTCGGCGCCGACTTCCTGGCCTGTTCGGCCTACAAGTTCTTCGGCCCGCACATGGGGATCCTCTGGGGGCGGGCGGAGCTGCTCGACGCGCTGCCCGCCTACAAGGTCCGCCCGGCGGAGAACCGCTGGGAGACCGGCACGCAGAACCACGAGGGGATCGCCGGGACGCTCGCGGCGGTGGAATACCTGGCCGAGGTGGGGGAGCGGTTCGGAGACGCCGCCCCGGTGCCCGCCGCTTCCGTGCCCGCCCGACGGGCGCGGCTTGTCGCCGGCATGCGCGCGATCGCCGACTACGAGGCCTCGCTCAGCCTGCGCCTCCTCGCCGGGCTGACGAGCATCCCCGGGCTGCGCCTCTACGGCCTCGCCGACCCGGCGCGCGTCGCCGAGCGAACCCCCACGTTCGGCGTGACCCTCGCGGGGTGGACGCCGCTCGACCTTGCCCGCGCGCTGGGCGAACGGGGGATCTACGCGTGGGACGGCGACTTCTACGCGACGACGCTCATCGAGCTGCTCGGGCTGGCGGACTCGGGCGGCGTCGTCCGGCTGGGTCTCGCCCACTACACGACCGTGGCCGAGGTGGACCGGCTGCTCGAAACGCTCCGCGACCTCGTGGGCCGCCGACCGGCATAGGGGAGCGGCCGAGGCGCGCGGGGCCGGTCCTGCCGGGCGACCTACAGCACCCCGGCCGCCTGGGCGAGACCGCGGCCAAGCGCGTCCCGGACCGGGCGATCGGGCCAGCCGAGATGGCGAGCGGCATCGGCGACGAGCGCAGCCGGTGCGGGGGCTGCCGGGTCATGGCCGGCTGCCTGCAGCTCGGACCACGAGCGACGCGCTGTCTCGGCGAGATAGGCGATCTCCGCGAGCTGTCCTTCGACGAACTCGCGTGCGACGGGCTCGCCATGGCCGGGGACGACGATCTCGCCGACGAGGTCGAGCATCACGCCCAGCGTGTCGGGCCAGTCGAGCGGGAACGCGTCGTCGAACCAGGGCGGGCTGCCCTGTTCCAGGAGATCCCCGGCGAAGAGCACCCCGCTCGCCGCGTCGCGCACGATGACGTCGTGGTCGGTGTGCCCGCGCCCCAGGTGCCGGAGCTGGACGATCCGGCCCCCGAGGTCGAGGTCGGCCGCGGCGGCGAAGGTCCGCTCCGGCGGATCGATCGGGGTCGCCGTCAGATCGTCGAGGCTCTCGGGCGACCACGCGAGGGCGCGCTCGCGAAGCGCCGGCCCGGAGCTCCGCATGTTCTCGGCGCAGCGAAGGTGGCCCCAGGCCTCGCAGGGCCGGAAGGCGGCGTTGCCGAGAACGTGGTCGAAGTGGGCGTGCGTGTTGACAACGACCCACGGGAGCGCGGTCAGCTCGCGGAGGTCGGCGAGCAGCTCCTGCCCCTGCGTGAGCGTGGACCGGGTATCGACGATGAGCACGCGCTCGTCCCCGACGATCGCGCCGATCGACTGGTCGAGGAAGCGATAGCGCCGGACGTAGACGCCCGCTCCGACTTCGCGCCAGGGGTTCACCGGGTGCGACCGCTCAAGCGGGCGCTGCTCCCACCTCAGCCGGCGCTGATCGAGCTCAGCCCCTCGAGGGCGCGCCGCGCGGCGTCGATGTCGCTGACGACGAAGCTGAACTGCGCTTGGTCGCCCCAGCGACCGATGAAGAGGTGGCCGTAGATGTTGACGTTCGCGTCGGCGAGGCAGCGCGCGACCCGGGCCATCCCGCCGGGTTTGTCGTCGACCTCGACGAGGAGCGACTCGCCCTCGATGAACGCGTAGCCACTTTGCTCGAGGATCGCCCGCGTCGCGTCGTCGTCCGCGGCCTTGAAGATGAGGTGGCCGCTGTCGCCGAGCCCGCCGCCACCGATGGCGCGCAGGTCCACGCCCGCCTCCGCGAGCTGCTCGGACAAGGTGGCCAGGGCGCCGGGCTCGTTCGGGAGCTGGACCACGAACTGGTTCGCCATGTGGTGGCTTCCTCCACTGCTCGGCGCCGGCGCTCGTCAGGCCGGGTTCAGCCGATTGTACGCACGCGGCCCCGGGTGCGGCACCGCGCCCATGCCCCCGGCTCGCCGTCCCTGCGTCCGTGCTCGTCCTGGGCCCTGCCCGTTTGCGTCGGCTGCAACATCGGGCACAGCGTGGCGCGCCGCACGGGCGCCGGGCCGCATCGGCCCCTTCGGACCGGCCGATTTCGTCCGTGGGACGACGGAACTCGGCGCCAACGCGGCCCGGGGTCCACCAAATGGCCGGAAACCGTCCTCTCCACGCAAGTTTTCGGCCCGCCGCCGGGCGCACGGCCGACCGCGGCCCCTGATGCGGCTGACGGCGGACCCCGATGTGTCAGGTGTTGCACCGGCTGCAAACGGCACGGGTTGGCCCGGGTTGGCCCGGGCGGACCGGGGTTTCCGCAGCGGGCGTGGCGGCGCACAATTAACGCGGGCGGCCGGGTACCGACCACGGCGGCCACGACCGACGACCGCGGCCGGGATCGGCCACGGCGGGGCGGCCGCGACGCACCCCGAACCAGCCAGGGCGGACAGCGAGCGGAGGAGGCCCAGCGTGGTCGAGACGTACCAGCAGTTCATCGGCGGCGACTTCGTCGACAGCGCCAGCGGCCAGACCCTCGACGTCCGCAACCCCGCCCGCGACGAGCTGATCGCCCGCGTCCCGGCGAGCGCGAAGGAGGACGTGGACCGGGCCGCGGTGGCGAAGGCCCTCGAGTTCGGCACGGTCTGGATCAACGAGCACTTCACCCTGACCTCGGAGACGCCGCATGGCGGGGTCAAGCAGTCGGGTTGGGGCAAGGACGGCCCGATGTACGCCCTCGAGGACTACACCATCGTCAAGAACGTGATGATCAACTCGGGGGTGTGACGATCGATCGAACGGACGGCCGGCCGGCGGGAGCCGGCGGCGGGGCAACGAGCGACAGGCCGGCGACCGAAGGGCCCCGGATCGACGGGCCGGCGCCCGGCGATGACCCGGCGGCCGGGGAACGCCTCCCGATCGGCGACCGGACGCGCGTCCTCGTCCTGACCGGGGCCGGCATCTCGGCCGAGAGTGGCCTGGCCACCTTCCGCGGCGTCGGCGGCCTCTGGGAGGGCTATCCCGTCGAGCAGGTCGCCTCGCCCGAGGGGTTCGCCGCCGACCCCGAGCTCGTCTGGCGCTTCTACTCGATGCGCCGGCGCGACGCCGCGGCGGCCGAGCCGAACGCGGCCCACCGGGCCCTCGCGGCCCTCGAGGAGCGGCTCGGCGACCGGTTTCTCCTCGTCACCCAGAACGTGGACGGCCTCCATGCCCGCGCGGGAAGCCGGCGGCTCGTCGAGATCCACGGGACGCTGTGGCGGACGCGCTGCTCGGTCTGCCTGCGCCCGCCGTTCGCCGATAGCTCGTACCCGGTGGAGCCGCCGCTCCCGCGCTGCGTCTGCGGGGCGCTCCTGCGGCCCGACATCGTCTGGTTCGGCGAGTTGCTGCCGGACGCGGGAACGCGGCGCATCGACGCCTTCATGCGGGCCGCGGCCACGGGCGGCGCGGCCACGGCCGGCGCGGCCACGCGCGCGGGTGCCATCGGAACGCCGCGGGCCGTGGCCGATGCCGGAAGCCCGTTCGTGTTCGTCGCCGTCGGCACCTCCGGGAACGTCTACCCGGCGGCCGCCTACGTCCATGCCGCGCGGCACTTTGGCGCCGAAACATGGCTGGTGAACCTCGATCCCGCCGAGAACGCCGGCGACTTCGACCGCGTCGTGACGGCCCCCGCTGGGATGGTGCTCCCGAACCTGCTCGGCGTGGACGCCTGACCGCTCGCGCACTGGCCCGCTCGCGGCACCAGGCCCGTCGCGACCCACCAGGGCCCGGTGCGCCGATGCCACACCGGCGTGCCCCGATTCGTCGTACGCTGGGAGCCGGTGACCAGCCCGGCGAAGCGCCCCGGTTCGCGAGAGCGGCAGCGGGCTATGGAGGTGGAGCAGATGCGTCGGCGCCTCGCGATCAGCTTGGTGACCCTCGGCCTCGTGGCCGCCTGTGGCGGGGGGGCCACCCCGACGCCCGCCCCCACGGAGCCCGCCACGCCCGCCCCGACCGATCTCTTCGTGGAGTCCCCGGAGCCGACGGTCGCGCCGTCAGTGGAGCCGACGACGGCCCCCGTGACCGGCAAGCGGCACAAGGTGAAGCGGGGCGAGACGATGTGGGCGATCGCCCAGAAGTACGGGGTCACCCTCAAGGCGCTCAAGGCCGCCAACCCGAAGGTTGACCCGAACGCGATGCGGGTCGGCACGGTCCTGGTCATCCCCGCCGACTGACGGTCCGGCACCTCTGCGGTGTCGCCGCCGACCCGGCCCAGCGTCCACGGCATTCGGGACGAGACGCCCGGTATCCTTCGCGGGTGACCGTGCCCGCCGCCACCGCCGCCGCTCCTGCCGCGCTTCCGCGACCGGCACAGCGGGCCCGGTTTCGGCGTGCCGTCCTGGCCTGGTTCGACCGAAACGGCCGCGAGCTCGCCTTCCGCGGTCCGCTGCGGCGTGATCCGTGGGGCGTTCTCGTCTCGGAGGTGATGGCCCAGCAGACGCAGATCGCGCGGGTCGCGGAGCGCTGGCCGGCGTTCATCGCCGCGTTTCCGACCCCGGCAGCGATGGCCGAAGCCGCGCCCGCCGACGTGATCCGTGCCTGGCGCGGGCTCGGCTACAACCGGCGGGCGATCGGGCTCCACCGGGCCGCGGTCGCGATC
>JBBSAS010000010.1:0-16989 GCA_038252055.1 Candidatus Limnocylindrales bacterium | reverse complement strand
CGAGCCGCGCCCGAACGAGCCGGTGCGCTACCCTCTGGCCATGACGACCCCCACGGTGACCCCGAGCGAACCGGCGGGCCTCGCGGCGGCGCGCGAGCCGGCGGTCATGGCCGTCCTCGCGACGACCCTCGGTCCACTCCACGCTGCGGCGACGAGCGACGGCATCGTTGGCCTGGGGCTCCGCACGACCGATGCGGCGTTCACAGCGTCCGTCGCGGCGCGGACCCGGCGCGACGTCGTAACGGTCGCCGACTCGGCCGGGTCGCCCGCCGCCCACCTCGCCACCCTCGAGCGGGAGGTCGCCGAGTACCTGGCGGGTGGTCGCCTGGCGTTCGACGCGCCGATCAAGCTCGAGGGGATCAGCGCCTGGGATCGACGAGTCCTCGAGAGCGTGCGCGCGATCCCCCGCGGCGAGACCGCGTCGTACGGTGCGATCGCCCGGCGGGTCGGCTCGCCCGGCGCGGCCCGGGCCGTCGGTGGTGCCGTGGGGCGGAACCCGATCGCCCTGCTCATCCCCTGCCACCGGGTGATCGCCGGCGATGGGACGCTCGGCGGCTACGGCGGCAGCTGGGCCGGGAGCAACGACGAGCAGCTCGCGCTCAAGGAGCAGCTGCTGCGGCTGGAGGGGATCGAGCCCCCGCCGCGCTCCCCGGCGCGTCGCCGCGGACGCTGACCGCGACGAGTCAGGGGCGCTGGACCGGCCGCATCGGGAAGAGGCCGATGATCAGGGGGCTCGTCGGGTCGAGCAGGAGCTCATAGCCGAGGTCCCCGTGGCGGAGGAGCTCGCCCAGCAGGCTCGCCTCGCGCTCGGGCAGGCCGACGAAGAGGCGACCGTCCTCGAGATCGACCGGCGAGACGTCGTCGTCGGCGCCGTTGAGGCCGAACCGACGCCGCAGCTCGTGGAGGGGCACGTACGGGCGGCTCTTGACGAAGCGCCGCAGCTGCGCCGCGGTGCACGGCAAAGGACCGTCGGGCAGGGTCGAGGACGAGCCGGGAGCCACGGCCGTGGCGCCCGGGATGGGCTCCGCGCCGCCAGCGAGAGGGGCGACGATCTGGACGCTGGGGTTGGTCATGAGGAGAAGGTGCTCCGCGGCATCGGCCGCGCGTGATGGTCGTCGAGCCGGGGCGGTCCATCCCGGGGCCCGATCATACCGCCGCTCCCCCGAGGCCGCCGTCGGAGGTCCTCCGCGGACCCTCGGCCGGCCGGGGTCGTGGCCGCGGGCCGGCGTTGAGACCGCGGAACGAGGGCCGGATCCGGGTCGGCGAGGATCGCCCCACCGGCCGCCGGGCGTCGCGGTTCCCTACCCCGTGACGACGAGGAGATCCCGTGGCAGCTCGTTCAGGATGATCGGGCCGTCGTCGCCGCAGATGACGATGTCCTCGAGACGGGCCCCGTAGCGACCCTCGAGGTAGATCCCGGGCTCCACGCTGAAGGCCATCCCGCGACGCAGGGGCTCGGCATTGCCGGCAACGATGTAGGGATCCTCGTGGCCCTCGAGCCCGATCCCGTGCCCGGTCCGGTGGATGAAGTGGGTCCCGTGTCCGGCGGCCGAGATCAGCTCGCGGGCGACGAGGTCGATCCGCTCGGCCGGGACGCCCGGGCGGACGGCGTGCGTCGCCTCGACCTGAGCCGCGCGGAGGACGCCGTAGAGGCGCAGGAACTCGTCGTCGGGGCCGCAGGCCGAGTCGCCGCCGGTGACCCAGATCGTCCGGGTGACGTCGCTGCCGTAGCCGCCGAGCGGGCCGCCGATGTCGAGGACGATCGGCTCGCCGGCCTGGATGACCCGCTCGGACGCCTCGTGGTGCGGGGAGGCCGAGTTCGGTCCGGAGCCGACGATCGCGAAGTCGGCGCTGTCGTGCCCCTCGGCGACGAGGCGGTCGCGGACCTCGCGCGAGACGTCGGCCTCGGTCCGCCCGACGAGACGGCCGTGGGCCACCTCGTGGATGACCCGGTCGGCAGCCTCGGCCGCGAGGCGCAGGAGGGCCACCTCGTCCGCGTCCTTGACGATCCGCAGGTCGCGCAGGACGAGCGAGGCGGACTCGAAGGCAGAGCCGGGCAGGGCGGCCTGGAGGCGGAGAAGGTGGAGCGCCCAGAGCCGGTCCGAGACGCCGAGGCGGACGGGGTTCGCCGGCAGGAGCGCGCGAACGGCCGCGACCGGATCTTCGGTCTCCTCCCAGGTCGCCACGCCGACGTGGCCGCCCGCGACGCCCGGGCACAGCCGGGCGGGGGCCGCCTCCAGGCGCGGCACGACGAGGGTCGCGGGCCCGCTCGCGGGGACGACGAGCATCGTCAGCCGCTCCAGCGGCATCGCGACGTAGCCGGCGAGATAGCGCAGGTCGGGCCCGACCCCCAGGAGCAGCGCGTCGAGCCCGCGAGAGCGCGCCCCGTCCTGCGCCCGGGCGAGCCGCTCGCCATAGCGGGCGGCGGGAACGATCGGCCGGTCGCGGCCGCCCACGTCGATCGCGCTCATGCGCGGGGATGCCTCCTCTGGTGCGGCGGCGGGTGGGGCGGTCCGAGATCCCCCTCGCCGCCGGCTCATTCGATCGTCCAGGTCTCGCCCGAATGGAGGAGCTCCTCGAGGTTGCCTTCGCCGAAGCGGGCCTTCGCCTCGCGCACCTGCCCTTCGATCAGCTCGCTGAGCGTCGGGCGCGGCACGTTCCGGATCACGCCCACCGGGACCGGGAACTCGGGCCAGTAGATCCGGGCGAGCATGTTGTGGATCGTCGGGTCGTCGCTCGCCTCGTCGTGGACGAGGATGTCGGCCTCCGTGATCCCGTCCTCGCCGATCCGGACGATCTCCGGCCGGACACCGTCGAGTCGAAGCCCCTGGTCGCGGTTCTTCCCGAAGATCATCGGCTTGCCGTGCTCGAGGAAGAGCATCCGATCGGCCATCACCTCGCGATCGGTGAACGCGCGATGGGCTCCGTCGTTGAAGATGTTGCAGTTCTGGAGAACCTCGACGAACGCCGAACCGCGATGGTGGCCGGCCCGCGTGATCGTCGCCTGGATGTGGTCCACCTTCGTGTCGACGGTGCGGGCGACGAAGCTCGCCTCGGCCGCGAGGGCGATCATCAGGGGATGGATCGGGTAGTCGATCGAGCCGATCGGGGTCGACTTCGTCTTCTGGCCGATCTCGGAGGTCGGCGAGGCCTGGCCCTTCGTCAGCCCATAGATCCGGTTGTTGAACATCACGACCCGGATGTCGGCGTTCTTGCGCATCGCGTGGAGGATGTGGTTCCCCCCGATCGAGAGCGCGTCGCCGTCGCCCGTCACGACCCAGAGCATGAGATCCGGCCGGGCGATCCGGAGGCCGGTCGCGATCGTGGGAGCCCGGCCGTGGATCGAGTGGAAGCCGTACGTGTTCATGTAGTAGGGGAAGCGGCCGGAGCAGCCGATCCCGCTGATGAAGACGATCCGCTCCTTCGGGATCCCGAAGTCGGGCATCACCTTCTGGGCCTGGGCCAGGATCGAGTAGTCGCCGCAGCCCGGGCACCAGCGGGGCTCATCCTCGACCGCGAAATCCTTGCGGGTGAGGCGGACCGGCTCGTCGGCGGCTGTCGCCGGCGCCGGGTTGGTCGTGGCCGTCGTAGTCGTGGTCGTCGTCTCGTCCGTCATCGGGCCGACCTCACTGTTCCCCGAGCAGCTGCTCGGCTCGGGCTTCGATCTCCCCGATCCCGAAGGGCTTGCCCCGCACGAGGTTGAAGCCCACGGCATCGACGAGGAATTCCGAACGAATGACGGTCCGGAGCTGGCCCAGGTTGAGCTCCGGGATCAGCACCGTCCGGTAAGCCCGGACGACGTCGCCGGTGTTCGAGGGGAGCGGGTTGAGGTACCGCAGGTGAGCGTGCGCCACCGAACGGCCGCGGGCCTGGAGGCGTTCCGCGGCGCTCCGGATCGCCCCGTACGTCGAGCCCCACCCGAGGATGAGGAGATCTCCCTCGGGCGGCCCGGCCACCTCGAGGGGCGGGATGTCGTCGGCGATGCGGGCGACCTTTTCAGCCCGCAGGAGCGTCATTCGGTGATGGTTGTCCGGGTCGTAGCTGACCGCTCCGAGGATATCGAGCTTCTCGAGCCCGCCGATCCGGTGCTCGAGACCGGGTGTCCCCGGGACGACCCACGGCCGGGCCAGGGTCTCCTCGTCGCGGAGGTATGGGTAGAACCCTTCGGCGTCGGTGCGGTTGGGGACGTCGAGATCGGGGAGGTCGGCGAGGTCGGGGATCCGCCACGGCTCGGTCCCGTTCGCGAGGAAGGCGTCGGACAGGAAGACCACCGGCGTCATGTGGCGGAGCGCGATCCGCCATGCCTCGATCGCCATCGCGAAGCACTCCGCGGGCGAGCCGGGGGCGACGATCGGGATGGGCGACTCGCCGTTGCGCCCGTAGAGCGCCTGGAGGAGGTCCGACTGCTCGGTCTTGGTGGGCATCCCGGTCGAGGGCCCGGCCCGCTGGACGTTCACCACGACGAGCGGGAGCTCCACCATCACGGCGAGTCCGAGCATCTCCGCCTTGAGGGCCATGCCGGGGCCGGAGGTGCCGGTGAGCCCGAGCGCCCCCCCGTACGAGGCTCCGAGCGCAACGCCGATCGCCGCGATCTCGTCCTCGGCCTGGAAGGTCCGGACGCCGAAGTTCTTGTAACCCGCGAGCTGGTGGAGGATGTCCGAGGCCGGCGTGATCGGGTAGCTGGCGTAGAGGAGCGGCCGCTCCGCGAGCTTCGCGGCGGCCACGCAGCCGATCGCCGTCGCCTCGTTGCCGGTCACGTTGCGGTACGTGCCCGGCGCGGACTTCGCTGCCGGGACGACGTAGCGCGTGTGGAAGATCTCCGTCGTCTCGCCGAACGCGTACCCTGCCTTGAGGGCCCGCCGGTTCGCCTCGGCGACGACCTGGCGGGCGCCGAACTTCTGCTCGATCCAACGGAGCGTCGGCTCCATGCTCCGCTCGTAGAGCCAGAACATCACGCCGAGGGCGAAGAAGTTCTTCGTCAGGTCCATCTGCTTCGCGCTCATGTCCAGCCCCTCGAGCGCCCGGGCGTTGAGGGTCGAGACCGGAATCTCGAAGACGGTGAACGACGAGAGCGAACCGTCGCGGAGGGGGTTCGAGGCGTACCCGGCCTTGGCCAGGTTCGGCGGCGTGAAGGCGTCCGCGTTGACGATGATCGCGCCTCCCGGAAGGAGGTCGCCGGCGTTCGTCCGGAGGGCGGCCGGGTTCATCGCCACGAGGACGTCCGGGGCATCGCCAGGGGTGTGGATGTCGCTCGAGCTGAAGCTGATCTGGAAGCCCGACACGCCCGCCAGGGAGCCCGCGGGCGCCCGGATCTCGGCCGGGTAGTCCGGGAAGGTGCTGATGTCGTTGCCGAAGACGGCGGTGGCGCGGGTGAACTGGGTGCCGGTCAGCTGCATGCCGTCGCCGGAATCGCCGGCGAAGCGGATCGTGACGCGGTCACGCTCCTGGACCGGCACCTCGTGGTCCTGCGGGCTCGTCACGGGACCTCGTGCCCCTCCTGGCTTGCGAGCCGGCGCACCGCGGGATCGGCGCGGCGCAGGCCGGCCCGCCAAGCGTACCGCACGGGCGGACCGGCGTCCGCCGCAGGGTCGTGGCGGCGGTCGGGCCGGCCACCCGGGAAGCGGCGCGACCTACGCTCGGGCAGACTCGGCACGGACGAGCTGCTCGTCGACGCCGAGGGCGGCCCGGCGACCTTCCCGGATCGCCCAGACGACAAGCGACTGACCGCGGCTGCAATCACCTGCCGCGAAGACGCCGGGGACGCTCGTCTGACCCGTCTCGTCGACGGCGATCGTGCCTCGGGCGTCGACGGCGCAGCCGAACGCCGCGGGGAGCGAGCGCTCCGGACCGCTGAAGCCGAGGGCGAGGAGGACGAGCTCGGCCGGCAGGGCGCGCTCCGTGCCGGGCCGCTCCACCGGGCCAACCCGCCCCTCGGGGCCCGGCTCCCAGCCGACGTCCGCGATCTCAACGCCCTCGACGGCGCCCCCGGGCTCCCCGATGAACCGCCGCGTGGCGACGGCGTACCGGCGCGGGTCGGCGCCCCAGCGCGCGGCGGCCTCCTCCTGGCCATAGTCGAGCCGGTAGACTCGCGGCCACTGGGGCCACGGGTTGTCCGCGGCGCGCGTGTCGGGTGGACGCCCGAGAATCTCGAGCTGGGCCACGGTCCGAGCACCCTGGCGGATCGCGGTGGCCACGCAGTCGGTCCCCGTGTCGCCGCCACCGATCACAACGACGTCGCGCCCGGCCGCCGTGATCTCCGCCCTCGCAGGGTCGGACCCCGCGAAGAGGGTCCGGGTGGCGCCCGCCAGATACGGCATCGCGAGGTGGATCCCGGCGAGATCCCGGCCGGGCATCGGGAGGTCCCGGGCGACGGTCGCCCCCGTCGCAAGGACCACCGCGTCGAATGCCGCGACCATGCCGGCCGGGTCGAGGTCGCGGCCGACCTCGACGCCGGTCACGAAGACGACCCCCTCGGCCCGCAGGAGGTCGATCCGGCGTTCGACGAGCGCCTTGTCGAGCTTCATCGCCGGGATCCCGTACGCCAGGAGGCCACCGATCCGATCGGCTCGCTCGTAGACGGTGACCGCGTGGCCGCGCCGGTTGAGCTGTGCCGCGCAGGCGATCCCGGCCGGTCCGCTCCCGACCACGGCGACGCGCCGCCCGCTCCGCGCCGTCGGCGGCTCCGGCCGGACCCAGCCCTCCGCCCAGGCCCGGTCGATGATCGCCGCCTCGATCGCCTTGATCGTGACCGGCGCGCCGTTGATCCCCACGGTGCAGGAGCCCTCGCAGGGGGCCGGGCAGACCCGTCCGGTCACCTCGGGGAGGTCGTTCGTGGCGGCGAGCCGGCGGTAGGCGTCCTCCCACCGGCCGCGCGAGACCAGGTCGTTCCACTCGGGGATCACGTTGTTGACCGGGCAGCCCATCGCCGCCCCGTTCACGAGGATCCCGGCGTGGCAGAACGGCGTCCCGCAGTCCATGCACCGGGCGCCCTGTTCGCGGAGCGTCGCCTCCGGGTGCGCCAGGTGCGTCTCGCGCCAGTCGCCGATCCGGTCGAGCGGCGGACGTGCAGGAGCCGGGGCCCGTGCGATCTCGAGGAAGCCGCGCGGTCGGCCCACGGTCAGCGCGCTCCCGCCGCGGCGTGCTGCCGGGCGTGCTCGTCGAACGCGGCAAGCTGGGCCGCGGCCGGCGCGAGCCCCGTGGCCCGCAGGCGCGCCTCCGCGTCGAGGACCCGGCGGTAGTCACGGGGCACCACGCGGACGAAGGAGCGAACCGCGGCGGACCAGTCGCCCAGCAGGCGGGCGGCGACGGCGCTCCCGGTGAGCGCGAGGTGGCGCTCCACGAGCTCACGGACGACAGCCGACTCTTCCGCGGCGTCGTCGAGCGGAACGAGATCGACGAGCTCTGCGTTGCAGCGCGACGCGAACGTCCCCTCCGGGTCGAGGACGACGGCGATCCCGCCGGACATCCCGGCCGCGAAGTTCCGCCCCGTCGGCCCGAGGATCACGACCCGGCCGCCCGTCATGTACTCGCAGCCGTGATCGCCGACCCCCTCCACGACCGCCGTCGCCCCGCTGTTCCGGACGCAGAACCGCTCCCCGGCGAGGCCGCGCAGGAAGGCCTCCCCGGAGGTCGACCCATAGCAGACGACGTTGCCGACGATGACCTGCTCCTCGGCGACGAACGTCGAGCCGTCGGGCGGCGCGACAACGATCCGGCCGCCGGAGAGCCCCTTGCCGAGGTAGTCGTTCGCATCGCCCGCCAGGCGGAGCGTCATCCCCCGGGGGAGGAAGGCCCCGAAGCTCTGGCCCGCCGAGCCCGTGAACCGCAGGTCGATCGTGTCGTCGGGGAGGCCCTCGGGGCCGTGGCGGCGGGTCACCTCGCTCCCGACGAGCGTCCCCACCGCCCGGTCCGTGTTCCGGATCGGGAAGGCGCGGTGGACCGGGCGGCGATTCTCGATCGCCGGGGCACATGTCGCGAGGAGGACGCGGGCGTCGAGCGATGCCTCGATCGCCGGGTCGTGGGCCGTCACCGTGCTCCTCTGCGTCGGAGCGTCGCCGCGCGCCGCCCGCGGCCGGTGGAGAAGCCGCCCGAGGTCGAGACGGCGGGCCTTCGGATGCTCGATCCCCCGGCGCGCCGCGAGGTGCTCCGCGTGACCCACCACCTCGTCGAGCGACCGCGTCCCGAGGGCCGCGAGGTGCTCCCGGACCTCCTCGGCCACGAACCGCAGATAGGCGACGACGTGGTCGGGGTCTCCCGTGTAGCGCTCGCGGAGGAGCGGATCCTGGGTGGCGATCCCGACCGGGCAGGTGTTGAGGTGGCAGGCCCGCATCATCACGCAGCCGAGGGCCACGAGCGGGGCGGTCGCGAACCCGAACTCCTGGGCCCCGAGGAGGGCGCCGATGACGACGTCGCGGCCGGTCCGAAGCTGCCCGTCCACCTCGACGATGACGCGGCTCCGGAGATCGTTCGCGACGAGGACCTGGTGCGTCTCGGCAAGGCCCAGCTCCCACGGGGCGCCGGCATGCTTGATCGATCCGAGGGGCGAGGCGCCGGTCCCGCCGTCCTGGCCCGAGATGAGGATGACGTCCGCATGGGCCTTCGCGACGCCCGCGGCGACCGTCCCGACGCCGACCTCGGAGACGAGCTTGACCGAGATCCGGGCCCGCGGGTTCGCGCAGCGGAGGTCGTAGATGAGCTGGGCCAGGTCCTCGATCGAGTAGATGTCGTGGTGCGGGGGCGGGCTGATCAGGCCCACCCCGGGCGTCGAGTGGCGGACCTGCGCGATCCAGGGGTAGACCTTGGGGCCGGGCAGCTGGCCCCCCTCGCCGGGCTTCGCCCCCTGGGCCATCTTGATCTGGATCTCGGTGGCGCTCACGAGGTAGGCGCTCGTCACGCCGAAGCGGGCCGAGGCGACCTGCTTGATCGCGCTCGTCCGCGAGTCGCCGGGGCGCACGGCCGGGCTCCGGGTACCACCGTCGCCGGGCACGCCCGAGCGGTAGCGCGACGGATCCTCGCCCCCCTCACCCGTGTTCGACTTGCCGCCCAGGCGGTTCATCGCGATCGCAAGCGCCTCGTGGGCCTCGGCGGAGATCGAGCCGTAGCTCATCGCCCCGGTCTTGAAGCGGCGCACGATCTCCTCGACCGGCTCCACCTCGGCGAGCGGCACGGGGCGGCGGGAGGGGACGAGCTCGAGCAGGCCACGCAGGGTGATCGGGTGAGCAGGCTCGTCCACGGCCCGGCTGAACTCCTTGAACGCCCCGTAGTCGCCCGTCCGGCAGGCGCGCTGGAGGTCGTGGATCGTCCGCGGCCCGAAGAGATGGGCCTCTCCGTCATCGCGGTAGCGATACTGCCCCCCGGCGGCCAGGCCACGCGGAGCCGCCCGCCGGCGCGCCGGGTAGGCGCGGTCGTGGCGGCGGCGCACCTCGTCGGCCACGAGGTCGATCCCGATCCCGCCGATCCGCGACGGGGTTCCGGTGAAGTACTCATCCACGAAGTCGCGGCTGAGGCCGATCGCCTCGAAGACCTGGGAGCCGTGGTACGCGGAGATCGCGGAGATCCCCATCTTCGAGGCGACCTTGACGACGCCCTTCGCGACCGCCTTCACGTAGCGCCCCTCGGCCGCGTCGGCCTGTCCGTCGATCGCGCCGGCCCGGACCTGGTCGTGGATCGTCTCGAGGGCGAGGTACGGGTTGATCGCGCTCGCGCCGTACCCGATCAGGAGGGCGAAGTGGTGGACCTCGCGGGGTTCGCCCGACTCGAGGACAAGGCCCACGCGAGTCCGCGTCCCGGCCCGCAGGAGGTGGTGGTGGACCGCCGCCACCGCGAGAAGGGCGGGGATCGGGGCATCCTCCTCGTCGTGGCCGCGGTCGGAGAGGATGATGAGGTCGCACCCCTCCGCGATCGCGGCGCTCGCGTGCTCGCGGACTGCCTCGATCGCCTGGCGGAGGCCGCGGCCGCCCGCGCTCACCCGGTAGAGGATCGGCAGCGTGACGCTCCGGAACCCGCGTGCGCCCGAGCTCCCGTCGAGCGAGCGGAGCTGCTCGAGCTCCCCGTTCCGCAGGACGGGGCTCGGCAGGGCGAGCTGGCGGGCCCCCTCCGGGCCGGGCTCGAGGAGGTTCGCCTCCGGACCGATGACCGTCTCGACCGCGATCACGATCTCCTCCCGGATCGCGTCGAGCGGCGGGTTTGTCACCTGGGCGAAGAGCTGGGTGAAGTAGGCGGGGAGGAGCTGGGGCTGCTCGGAGAGGACGGCGAGAGGGGTGTCGTTGCCCATCGAGCCGACCGGCTCGGCGCCATCGGTGGCCATCGGGACGATGAGGAGACGGACCTCCTCGCTCGTGTAGCCGAACGTCTCCTGGCGACGCTCGACCGTGGCGTGGTCGGGCTCGATCGCGGCGTTCGGGGCCGGCAGGTCCGGAAGGCGGATCATCGAGCGACGGATCCACTCCCCGTACGGTGCGGCCGCGGCGAGCTCCTCCTTGACTTCGTCGTCGGGCACGATCCGGCCGGCCGCGGTGTCCACGAGGAAGAGGCGCCCGGGTTCCACGCGGCCCTTTGCGACGACCTCGTCGGCGGGGATGTCGAGGACGCCGGCCTCCGAGGCCATGACGACGCGCCCGTCGGCCGTCACCCAGTAGCGGGCCGGGCGGAGGCCGTTCCGGTCGAGCGTCGCCCCCACGAGCGCCCCGTCGGTGAACGCGATCGACGCGGGGCCGTCCCAGGGCTCCATGAGCGCGGCGTGGTAGGCGAAGAAGTCGCGCTTCGCCGGCGACATCGCGCCGTTCCGGTTCCACGGCTCCGGGATCATCATCATCACCGCGTGCGGCAGCGACCGGCCCCCGAGGTGGAGGAGCTCGAGAACGTTGTCGAACATCGCCGAGTCCGAGCCGTCCGGGTCGATCGCCGGCAGGATCCGGGCGAGATCGGCGCCGAAGAGGTCCGAGCGCAGAGCCGCCTCGCGGGCGCGCATCCAGTTCACGTTGCCGCGCAGGGTGTTGATCTCGCCGTTGTGGCTGATGAAGCGGTAGGGGTGGGCACGCGACCAGGAGGGGAAGGTGTTCGTGGAGAAGCGCGAGTGGACCATCGCGATCGCGCTCGCGAGGTCCGGGTCCGCGAGGTCCGGGTAGTAGGCCCCGAGCTGTGACGCGTTGAGCATCCCCTTGTAGACAATCGTCCGCCCGCTGAGGCTGCTCACGTAGACGTCGCCACGGTGCCGGATGACGGAACGGGCGACGGCCTTCTCGGCGAGCCGCCGGCCGACGTAGAGCCGGCGCTCGAAGGCAAGCTCGTCCGCGTCGCTCGCGGGCCGGCCGACGAAGACCTGGCGAACGACCGGCTGGCTTGCGCGCGCCGTCACGCCGAGCGTTCGATCGTCGACGGGAACGTCGCGCCAGCCCAGCACCGGGAGACCGGCGGCCCCGAGCTCGACCTCCAGGAGGGCCTCGATCGCCGCCCGCGAGCCCGCGTCCTGGGGCAGGAAGACCATGCCCACGCCGTACGTGCGCGCTGCCGGAAGAACGATGCCGAGCCGGGCCGTCTCGCGGGCAAGGAAATCGTGGGGGACCTGGAGGAGGATCCCGGCCCCGTCGCCGCTGTCCGGGTCGGCACCCGTCGCGCCCCGGTGCTCGAGGTTCACGAGGACCGCCAGGGCGTCCCGCACGATCTCGGCGGAGGCGCGGCCGAGGACGTCGCAGACGAAGCCGAAGCCGCACGCGTCGTGCTCGAAGGATGGCTCGTAGAGCGAGTGGCCGGACATCGCGGGTCGTGTCTCCCGGGAGATCCGACGCTAGCGAACCGCCGCGCGACGGTTCAGCAGCGGGACGGTCGTTCTTTGGTCACAACGGCGTTGCGCGGACGAGGTGGCGCGCGCTACCTGCGACGACGCGCGCGCTACCCGGTAGACGTGGCTCCGTATGCGGCTACGACCTCGCTCAGGCGGCGACGGCGGTCCGGCTCGACGAGCAGCTCGATGTCGGTCAGCGCGAAATCGCGGCCCTTGAAGAGGAGCGGCTCGCCAAGGTCCCGTGCGAGCGCGTACGAGAAGCAGTCGCCCATGTTCAGCCGGGCCGGGTGGCCCGAACCGCGCCCGAAGCGCTGGTACGCCTCGCGGGCAATGTACGCCTGGTGCACCGTGAACGGGGTCACCTCGATGTCGAGGGCCGCGAGGACGGCATCCAGCCCTGACGACAGGACCGGGTCGTGGTGACCGTCGACGACTGCGGCAAGCTCGACGTACCCGGCTGCCGACAGGCGGCGAGCTGGTGCCGCCCTGATCGCGGCCTCGAACGCGGCCCCTTCGGGCTCGTTCCGCAGCAGGCTGACGAGAACGGAAGGATCGATGATCACCTCGGCAGCCCCATCTCGTCATAGAGGAGGGCATCGAAGTCCTGTCCGAGATACTCCTCGCCCATCCGTTCGCGCATTTCGGCCAGGATCCCCATCGCACGGTCCCACTGCACGGTGCTCGTGGTACCCGCGGCGCGCACGGTGTCGAGGCGCGCCCGAACCGCGTCCGTGACAGCCGCTGTGAGGGATAGATCCAGCTCGCCGGCCAGCTCGCGGATGAGCCGGACGGTCTCCTCATTCTTGATGTTCAGACTCATGGTAGCAGTCTACCATGTCTCGGGTAGATATCTACCACCGGGGAGAGACCCTACGCGCCCGACGGGCGCGGCTGCCGCTTGGTACGCTCGGAAACGATGGACCGCCGCCGCTTGCTGGGCGTGGCCCTGGCCGCGGCGGCTGGCTGCGGCTACGGGTCGGGCCCCCTCTTCGCCAAGAGCGTCTACGGGGCCGGGCTCGATTGGCTCGCCCTGCTCTACTGGCGTTTTCTCATCGCCGGCCTGCTCGTCTGGGCCTGGGCGCTCCTCGTGCCGGAGAACCGGGCCATGCTCCGCGCGCTCCCCCGCCGGCGCGTCTTCGCCCTCTTCGGCCTCGGGCTCGTCTTCCTCGGCAACGCCGCCACGTACTACGGGGCGCTCCAGTACATCTCGGCCTCCCTCTCCGCCCTCGTCATCTACATCTACCCGGCGATCGTCGCGGTCCTCTCGATCCGGTGGGGACATGGATTGCAGGGCCGACGACCGTGGATCGCGCTCGCGGTCGTGACGACGGGCGTCATCCTCACGATCGGCGGGATCCAGACGCAGGCAAAGCCGATCGGCATCGCCCTCATCGTCATCTCGCCGATCCTCTACTCGATCTACATCGTTCTCACGGCCCGGTTCGCCGGGGAACGGCGCGGCGAAACGGCGGAGGCACGTTCTGGTGCCACGTCCGTGACACGGCCCGCGGTCGCCTCGTCGCTGATGATCACCGGCACGTTCGCGGTGGTCGCCGTCCTTGCCGTCGTCGCCGGCGCCCCGATCCTGCCGGGCGACGTGCCCGGCGACGCGTGGTTCGGGCTGATCGGGATCGCCGTCTTCTCGACAACCATGTCGATCTCCGCCTTCTACGCGGCCACGGCCCGGATCGGCGCCGCGCAGACGGCGCTCGTCTCCACGGTGGAGCCGGTCTGGACGATCACCCTCGCGACGATCCTGTTCGGAGAGTCGCTCGCCCCGGTCCAGCTCCTGGGCGGGGCGCTTGTCCTCGGCGGCGTGATCCTCGCCCAGACGACGCCGGGCGCGACGCCCGAGGTGGTCCTCGAAGAGCCCTGATCGGGCGTTGGGACGACCGGCAGTGCGGCCGCCGGGCGGGCAGCGCCAACCGGCCGACACGGCCAACACGCGGGCATGGCCAACGACGGGCGGCACGGCCAACGCGCGGACGAGCCCGGCGAGCGCGGCGCCGGTCCCGTAGAGTGTCGCCAATGGACGGCGCGACGCGATGACTGCCTCACCTCCATCACCCGGGGCCTCCGGCGTCGAGACCGTCCCGGCGCGCGACGGCACGCCGCTCCTCACGCGCACGTGGCCGGTCCACGGCGACCCCTGGGCCACGATCCTCGTCGTCCACGGCCTCGGTGAGCATTCGGGCCGCCACGACGCGACCGGGGGGCGGTTCGCCGCAGCGGGCATCGCGGCCACGGCGTTCGACCACCGCGGCTTCGGCGCGTCGGGCGGCCGTCGGGCGTATGTCGACGAGTGGGACGACTACCTCGACGACATCGAGGATCGCCTGGACGCGGGGCGGATCGACGGGCTTCCCGCGGCGATCTACGGGCACTCGCTCGGCGGCCTCCTCGTGGCCGACTACCTGCTCGCCGATCGGCCGCAGCCGGATCTCGCCATCCTCTCGGCGCCCGCACTCGGCGGCGGGACCGCGCTCCTGCGGGCCGTCTCGACGGTCCTCGCCCGGGTCCGGCCGACCTTCGCCATCGGCAACCCGTGGGACCCGGCGATGATCGCGCGCGACCCGATGCCGCCCATCGTCGCGGATCGGGACCCCCTCTCGGTGCCGCGGACGACGGCGCGCCTCGGACGCCTCCTCTTCGACGCGATGGATCGGGTCACCGCTGGGCTGGAGGCGCGCGGCGGGTTTCCCGTGCCGGTCCTCCTCGTCCACGGTGGCGACGACGCCCTCGTGCCGACCGCCTCGACGGCATTCCTGGAGCGCTACCCGACGGTCGAGCGGCGCGTCTACCCCGGCGTTCGCCACGAGGCGCACCACGACCCGCTCGACGGTTCCCGCATCGTGGACGAGATGATCGCCTGGCTGCGCGAGCGCGTGGAGCTCTCTCGGGGCTGACGCTGGCGATCAGCGCCCCGCCGGCGGCGGTCCGATTGCCGGTCAGCCCGGGGACGGGCTCCCGCCAGCGCCTTCGCGCAGGAGCGACCGGAGCATGAACGTCACGTTGGCCGGCCGCTCGGCAAGGCGGCGCATGAAATACGGGTACCACTCCGTTCCGTAGGGGACGTAGACGCGGACCCGGAAGCCGCGCTCGAGGAGGCGTGCCTGGAGATCGCGCCGGATCCCGTGGAGCATCTGGAGCTCGTAGCGGTCGCGGGTGATCCCCTCCGCGTCGGCCCAGCGGACGATCCGTGCAATCAGGCCAACGTCGTGTGTGGCGAGGGCGGGCAGCACGCCCTCGGCCAGCAGCCGGCGGGCCTGGGCCTCGTACGCGGCGTCGATCGCCGCGCGGTCCCGCAGCGCGACCGACGCCGGCTCGTTGTAGGCGCCCTTGCAGAGGCGGACCCGGGCGCCCTCCGCGATGAGCGCCTCGACGTCGGCCGGGGAGCGCCGCAGCGCGCCCTGGATCACCACGCCGCTGGCCGGGTTGAGCGGCCGGAGCTCGCGCCAGAGGTCGAGGGTCCGGTCGGTCTTCGCGTGGTCCTCCATGTCGATCCGGACGAAGACCCCGAGCTCTGCCGCCCACCGGAAGACCCGGGCCACGGTGTCGCGGCAGAGGTCGCGGTCGATGTCGAGGCCCATCTGGGTGAGCTTGAGGCTCACGTTCCGCTCCAGACCGGCCCCGACGAGGGCCGCCAGCGTCCCCTCGTACCGCGCGGCGGCGGCAGCGCACGCCTCGGCGGAGTGGACGGCCTCGCCGAGGACATCGACCGTGGTCGCGTACCCGGCGTCCCGCAGGCGGGCAAGGACGGGGAGGACCTCGGGCAGGGACTCCCCGGCGACGAAGCGGTCGACCATCGGCCGGGTGATCGGGATCCCCGTCGCGAGCCGGCCGAGGAGACGGCGCTGCGAGAGCCAGGTGAACGAGGCGCGGAGGGCGCGCTCCGGGACCGACTCGTGGGCGCGGCGGCCGGTCATCGGGCCTCCCGGGTCCGGTCAGTCGCCCTTCGACGGCCGTTCGTCGAGGAGGTACCGTCGCAGCCAGGCGAGAATCCGGGTGAATGAGTCGCGGCGGTTCTCGCGGCGCTCCCAGCCGTGCCCCTCGTCGTCGTACCAGTGGACCTCGTGGTGCTTGCCCTCGATCCCGAGCGCCTCGACCATCTTCTCCGTCATCAGCGGCACCACCCGGCGGTCCTTGCGGCCGTGGAGGATCAGGAGGGGAGCCTCGATGCGCTCCGCCCGGTAGAGCGGCGAGCCGCGGCGGAAGAGCTCGGCCTGGACGGGGTCATCGGGCGATCCCATCTGGCGGTGGAGGTCGATCCGCCCGACCCGGTCCCCGTGACGATAGCTCTCGGCGATCTCCGAGTCACCGTAGAGGTCGATGCCGGCGCTCCACATCGCCGGCTCCTCGACGAGGGCGCAGAGAGTCAGGTAGCCACCGTACGAGCCGCCGTACATCGCGAGCTTCCCGTTCGACCACGGCTGTCCGGCGGCCCAGCGCGCCGCGTCGATGACGTCGTGGACGTCCGCGTGGCCCCATTCGTCGCGGTTCGCGAGCCGGAAGTCGCGGCCATGCCCCGTCGAGCCGCGGAAGTCCACCGACAGGAAGGCCATTCCCTCCTGGGCCAGGAGCTGCCGGAACGGCTGGAAGTCGCGGAAGACGTGCCAGGACGGCCCTCCATGGACGTGGACGACGGTCGGCACGGTGGCCCCGCCCCGCTTTCCCGTGGCTTCGAGTGGCCGCCAGAGCGTGACGGGAATCGTCCGTCCGTCGCGGGCACGAACCGCGATCTGCTCCGGCTCCACGAACCGGCGCACCGGCACGACGGCCGGCAGCGAACGGGTGAGGCGGCGCGGCCGCCCGATCGTCCCGTCGACGTCGGGCACGGGGAGGATCCAGAAGTCCTCCGGGTCGCGCTCAGACTCGCCGATCGCGAGGATGCCGCTGCCGTCGGGCAGCCAGTCCACGGCCAGCCAGACGCCCTCCGCGGGGTTGATCCGCGTTCCGGCCCCGGCAGCAACCTCCGGCGGGCGGTGTTTCGGCGGGCGGCCCGGACCGCGCTTCACAGGCGCGGCCGCCGCGAGCGGCGCGACGACGAGGTCCACGAGGCCGTCGCGGAAGACCGGGTGGACGAACCGTGCCCCGTCGGGCGCGGGCAACGGCGCGAACCCGAAGCCGCTGTTGTAGTCGCCGTGCTCGACGGCACCGGCAGTGAGAACGGTGCGCGGACCGCCGTCGAGGAGCACGCGGACCACCTG
>JBBSAS010000009.1:0-17112 GCA_038252055.1 Candidatus Limnocylindrales bacterium | reverse complement strand
GGGATGCAGCTCGACGAGGCCGCCTACCCGCTCCTCCTCGCGGGGGCGCTTCGCGGCGGCGCCTCCCACATGCACGGCCGGACGGGCTCGCACGCCGCGGTCTTCGAGGACCTCGTCACGCAAACGGCCCTCGACGGCATGATCGCGCGCGCCGCCGGCTTCATCGCCCGGACCGGCCCCGCCACGAGTCAGGACCGCTGGGAGGAGACCGCTGGGCTCTGCCCATCCACGCTGGCGCCGGTCGTGGCCGCCCTGGTGGTGGCTGCAAACCACCTGCCCGAGCCGGCCGCGACCTACTGCCTCGAGCTGGCCGACGACTGGAACGCCTCGATCGAGGACTGGACGTTCGCCCGCGGGACCCGGCTCGCCGGCGCGCATGGCGTGGACGGCTACTACGTGCGGATCGCTTCGCCGGACGTTCTCGCCGGGGCACCTCTCGCGACGGCGGTCACCGTGCGCAACCGGCCGCCGGAGTCGTCGCTGGTGCCGGCCGACGAGATGGTCGGGACGGACTTCCTGTCGCTGGTGCGGTTCGGGCTCCGCCTGCCCGACGATCCCCGGATCGTCTCGAGCCTCGCGGTCGTCGACGCCATCCTGCGGGCGGAGACGCCCAGCGGTCCCGTCTGGCACCGTTACAGCGGCGACGGCTACGGGGAGCATGAGGACGGCAGCGCCTACGACGGGACGGGGATCGGGCGGGGCTGGCCGATCCTGGTCGGCGAGCGCGGCCACTACGAGCTCGACGCCGGGCGCGACGCGCGGCCGTACCTGGAGACGATGCGGCGGATGGCCTCGGGCGGGAGGATGCTGCCCGAGCAGGTCTGGGACGCCGCGCCGATCCCAGCCCGCCACCTGTTCCCCGGCCGGCCGAGCGGCTCGGCGATGCCCCTCGCCTGGGCCCACGCGGAGTACGTCAAGCTGGTGCGCTCGATCGCCCTGGGCCACGCCATCGACCGTCCCCAGGCGGCCTGGCGGCGCTACGCGGGCAAGGCGCCGAAAACGACGCGGGCGCCCTGGCGGTTCACGGCAACGCGGCCCTCGATGCCGGCCGGTCGCACCCTGCGCCTGGAGCTGATGGCCCGCGCGCGCGCCCGCTACTCCCTGGACGACCGACAGAGCTGGGCCGATCTCGACGCCCGCGACACGGGCCTCGGCGTCTGGGTGGCCGACGTCTCCGGCTCGGACCGGCTCGCGCCTGGCTCGGCGGTGGACTTCACGTTCTGGTGGCCGGACGCCGGTTGCTGGGAAGGACGCGACTTCCGGGTCGAGGTGGTCGAGCCGAGCTGACATCCGGCGGGGACGGGGGTCGCGCGCCGCCGGTGCGCCAGGGGTCCGTGGCAACCCCGGTCAGGCCGGGTCGACGAGCTCGATGCGAATCCGCTTGTTGATGCGACCCTTGCTCTCGTGGCCGGTGACCCGGATGCCGCCCACCTCCCGGGTGTTCGCGACGTGCGTGCCGCCGTCGGCCTGGAGGTCGAGGCCCACGATCTCGACCGTCCGGATCGTCTCGATCCCCGGCGGCAGGAGGTTGACCTTTGTCCGGATGAGGTCGGGGATCGCGAACGCCTCGTCGCGCGGGAAAAAGGCGACCCGAACCTCGAGCCCGCGGGACAGCTCCTCGTTGACGGCCGCCTCGATCGTCCCGACGAGCTCGCCCGACATCCGCTCGAACTCGAAGTCCATCCGTCCGCCGCCGGGCTCCATGCTTCCGCCCGTCACGAGCGCACCGTAGTCGCGCCAGACGACCCCGCACAGGGCGTGGAGCGCGGTGTGCGTCCGCATGAGGCGCAGGCGGCGATCCCAGTCGAGGTCGGCGGTGAAGACGGTCGGACCGACCGGTGGGGGTTCGACGCCCGGCTCCAGCTCGTGCCAGATCTCGTCGCCGGCCTTGCGCGCGGCCACGACCTGCCAGGTCATGCCGCCGGGCGCCCCGAGCTCGCCGCGGTCGGCGGGCTGGCCGCCGCCACCCGGGTAGAAGACCGTCCGATCGAGGAGGACGAGGGCACCGCGTCCCTCGACGGGCGGCGGCTCGATGGCCCGAACGGACGCCTGGACGCTGCGAGCGTAGGCGTCGATGGAGCTGAGGTTCTCGCTCATCAGCGGATCGTAGGGCATCGCCGCGAGGCACCGCCGATCGCACACTCTCCCGTCCGGGCCGGAACCCGCGCTACGCCGGCCGGCCGCCCGCCCGCATCCCGAGGACCGGCACGATCGCGACCAGGTAGCTCGCGGCCATCAGGAGGAACGCAGCGGTGAACCCGGTCGCGTCGCCGAGGGCCGCGACGAGCGCCCCGAGCGCCGCTGCCCAGACTGCCCCGACCCCGAACATCAGGGTGAAGTACGCCGAGTTGGCCGCGTCGCGGATCGGGGCCGGCGCCGCCTCCACGAGAAGCCCCCTGCAGGAGGCTGGCCTCCTCCGGGACGTGGGGCCGTCGGGCGGTCCGGCCGTCGGGCGGTCCGGGCCTCGGGCGTTCAGCAACCGGCGAGCGGGCCCTCGACCCGGGCCACCTCGAAGGTCGCGAGGCGCGTCGCCGGATCGCGCCAGGCGTCCGTTCGGAGCCCGGCCTTCTCGCACACGGCGTCGAGCATCTTGACCGTCCCCCAGCCCATCTCCGTTGCGACCTGCGGGAGCAGCAGGGCGCGACGGCCATGGGACTCCACGACGATCCCGTCGCGTCCGGGCACGAAGTCGGCGACGTCGGCCAGCGGCCGCTGCGGGGTGAGGACGCTGACCTCCAGGTCCAGCTCGGGCAGCTCGTCCGCCCCGACGGGTTCGAAGCGCGGATCCTCGATGGCGGCGAGCTCGGCGGCCCGGACGACTGCCTCGCCCACCGGGAGCCCGGCCCCGAGCGTGCCCACGCAGCCGCGGAGCGCGCCGTGCCGCCGCAGCGTGACAAACGCGTCCGCCGGATCGTGCCGGGCTTCGACCTCTGCGCGGGCGGGACCCGGTGCACCGGTCACCGCCGCGATCACCGCCACGCGGGCGATCGACAGGAGGGCGTCCAGGTCGGCCGGCTCGTCGGACGGGCCGCGAGGCCAGGGCAGGCCGGGGGGCGAGGCGAGGTCGGTCGGTTCGTCGGCGGGAGAGCGTGTCATCGTCGGGTGTCCAGACTTCATCGTGGGCGCCGAAGCGCCCGGCGGCCAGTACCGAACGGCGGCGCCAACACGGGCCGGAGGGCACTGGCCCGCGGCGGCCCGGCGGTCGACACTGGCGATGAAGCCACCGATGTCCGTCCTGCCTGCGTCCCGCCGCCGCTCCGCGATCCCGTCGCCACACGCCACGGGCGTTGTTCCTGCGCTCCTCGCCGAGACGATGGAGGACGGCAGCGTCCGCTGCAACGCCTGCGCGATGCGCTGCCTGGTCCGGCCGGGACGGGCCGGCATCTGCGGCGTCCGCGAGAACCGTGACGGGATCCTCGTGTCGACGGTCTACGGCCGGGCGGTCGCCGTCGGCATCGACCCGATCGAGAAGAAGCCGCTTTTCCACGTCGCCCCGGGCGCGCTCGCCTATTCGATCGCCACTGTCGGCTGCCCATTCCACTGCGACTTCTGCCAGAACTGGGAGATCGCCCAGGCCCCGCGCCTCGGCCTCGACCTGCCGACGCGCCACCTGCCGCCCTCGAAGGTGGTGGACGAGGCGCTGACGGCCGGTGCGCGCGCGATCGCCTACACATACGTCGAGCCGACGGTCTTCCTCGAATACGCCCTCGACACGTCGCGCGAGGCCCACGAGGCGGGGCTGCTCAACCTCTTCGTCACCGACGGCTACGCGACGCCCGAGGCGATCGACCTCCTGCGGCCGGTCCTCGACGCCGCCAACGTCGACCTGAAGTCCTTCGACGACGCCTTCTACCGGAAGCGCTGCGGGGCCCGCCTGGCGCCGGTGCTCGACGCCCTTCGCGCCTACCGGGCGGCCGGCATCTGGGTCGAGGTGACCACCCTCGTGATCCCCGGGCTCAACGACGACGACGGCGAGCTCCGCGCGCTCGCCGGATGGATTGCCACGGAGATGGGAACCGAGACGCCGTGGCATGTGAGCCGCTTCTTCCCGGCCCACGAGCTGCGCGACGTCCCCCCGACGCCGCTGGAGACGCTGCGCCGGGCCGCCGACATCGGCCACGAGGCTGGTCTCGCCCACGTCTACGTCGGCAACGCCCCGGAGCTCGGACTCGAGGACACGCTCTGCGCGAGCTGCGGCCGACTGCTTCTCGAACGGCGCGGCTACCGGGTCTTCGACCGCCTCGGGCCGGGCGGAACCTGCCCGGGCTGCGGTCACGCGCTGGCCGGACGCGACCTCGACCACGACGGCCGCGTCCCCTGCGGATGAACGGGCAACCGGGCCGCGGTGCCGGCGGCGGGTCGGGCGGGGCAGCGCCCGGGTCGAGCGGGGCGGGTCCCGGTCTCAACGGGGCGCGAGAGGCGCTGCCGTCCCGGCCGCCGGCCGTGGCCGGGCTCTTCTATCCGGCGGCGCCCGGGGCGCTCGGCACGCTCGTCGACGACCTCGTCGCCGCGGCCCCCGACGCGTACCCGGCGCCGGCTCCTTCTAGTCTCGGCTCGGCGTCCCTCGCCGGGATCCTCGTCCCCCACGCAGGGCTCGTCTACTCGGGGATCGTCGCCGCAGCGGCGTGGCGTCTCCTCGTATCCGCCAAGGCCGGCGATGCCGGCTCGCCCCGCGCGGCCGGCGCGGCCGGCGCGCCCCGCGCGGCCGGCGCGGCCGGCGCGGCCGGCGACGACTCCCCCCCGGAAGCCGCCACTCCCACGATCGTGATCCTCGGGACGAACCACGGCGCGCCCTGGCTCGACGGTGCCGGCGCCTGGGACCGCGGCCCCTGGCGTACGCCGCTCGGCGACATTGCCATCGATGACGAGCTGGCGGCAGCGATCCTCGCCCTCGGCCCGCCATATGCCGCCGACGCCGACTGCCACCTCGGGGAGCACTCGATCGAGGTCCAGCTTCCGTTCATCGCGCGCCACGTTCCGGGCGCCCGGATCGTCGCCATCTCCGTGGGCGCGGGGACCGGCGGCCGGGCACTCGCGGCTGGGCGCCGTCTCGGGGAGCTCCTCGCCGCGCGGCGGGCAGCCGGTGAGCGGATCGTCCTCGCGATCAGCACCGATATGGCCCACTACCCGCGGGCCGCCGTCGCCGAGGCGGTCACGGACGGGCTCCTCCCGTCCATCGTCGGCCTCGACCCGGAGGCGCTCGCGGAGCGGGAGGCGGATGTCGTGCGCCGGACGCGCGGCCTCTCCTGCGGGATGTGCGGGATCCAGCCTGCCGTGCTCGGTCTCGCGGCGCTCCGGGCGATGGGCGCGAAACCGGGCGTGGCGCTCGCAGCCGCAACGTCGGCCGACGCCGGCGCGGACCCGGGCCGAACGGTCGGCTACCTGGCGGTGGCGTTCCCGTCGTCGTGACGTTCCGCTGGGCGGCCGCTCCCGGCGACCCGGCCGTGGGCAGGCCGGCGCGGCCCATCGCGCGTCGGCCGCGGGACGCTACCGACGTCCGTTGAGCGGCTTCAGCAGGAACAGCGCGAACAGCGCGAGCGGCCCAACGATCAGGGCCAGGACGCCCCAGAGTCCCGCGCGGCGGCCGCGCCGCGGGGCGTTCTGGTACGCGTAGACGGCGCAGACGATCCAGACGACGATCGCGAGGGTGATGATGCCGGTGCCGAGAAGTGGGTCCATGGGCCGGGAGTGTAGCGGGTCCGGAACGGCCCCGGCGCTGGGCCGCTGATCAGCTCCACGCGGCGACTCCACGCGGCGACTCCACCCGGCGACTCCAATCAGCGCCTGCCCCGACCGGGCCGCCACGCCGTCAGGGCGGTGTCGCCGACGGCCGTCCACAGGAGCGCGTGTTCGCGCGGAGGGGATGCTCCGGCGTCGGTGAATGCCCGCAGGGTGGCACCGCCGTCCGCCCCGAACCGGGCGCCGAAGAGCGGGCGCAGCTCCGCGACGACGGCGCGGTTGCGCCGGGTTCCGCGCAGGACCCACGCCCCGGAAACGGTCCACCCGGGGCGAAGGGCGCCAACCGCGGCGATCTTCTCGTCGAACGACCGGAATGCGGCGCCCACGTCGAGGAGCAGATCCCAGACCTCGACCACGATCGCCTCGCGGCGAGCCTGACGCGCCAGGAGGACGTCGATCACGCGGCCGACGTCACCGCGCATCACGGGCATCTCGGCCGCGGCAACCCAGCCACCGGCTCGCGCGCGCTCGACGATGGCGCTCTGCCGGCGAAGGTGCTCGATGTCGCGCGGAAGGCTGGCGCCCGAGCCCCGGTCCAGGAAGGCGACCAGCTCGCGGCCCACGGCAGTAGCGGCCAGCGCCCACGTCTCCAGGGGAGCGTTGGGGGCGAGGCCCCGCTCGAGCTCGCTCCAGCGCACCTGGCTGATCCGGACCCGAGACGCTGCCTGCGCTTGCGTGATCGACCCGGCGAGCCGCGCCTCCCGGAGTGCGATCCCAAGGCGGGTGGCGACCTCGCTGGCCCGCAGCCGCCCACGGACGACCTCCTTCGTCGCCCGCTCGAACGACAGGGCATCCGGGTGTCGCGCCGGGTCGGGGATCGGGATCGGGGTCGGGGTCCAGCCACGTGTCCGCATACTGCCCCCATCGTTACCGGACGGGGTTCACGGCCACTTATCCCGCTCCGAGGCCGACGGGCGCAGTGCCGGCCGGCCCGTGCCGGTCGCTGGCGGTCGCTGGCGACCGGCGCCGAGCGTGAAGTGGGGCGATTCGTGCGCGGGCTGGCTCGTGTCCGCGTCTGCCAGGGGCCGGTCGCGGTCGCCGGGGCCTCCGAACCCTGCCTGCTAACGATGGGGGCAGTACGGCGACAGGACGGTGATCTGACCTGCGCTCGGCAGGGTTGCTCGGCGCCGGCGCGGGTGCTCGGACGGCGTTGGCCGCGGCAGCCGCCGCGGAGCGAACGCGCGGTGTGGACGCGGCGGCGGTGCGCGGCGCGAACGCGAGCGGTGCGCGGCGCGAACGCGAGCGATGCGCCGCGTCGGGCGATGGCCGCGGCCGCGGCCGCGGAGAGCCGCAGCACCGGCGCGAGGTACGAGACGCGAGGACGGCGGCCCGACCCCGAAGGGCCCGACCGCCGTCGAGAGAAAAGAGAGATGTCGCGCGCGATGGCGAGGGAGGGCGCGAGAACCGCGCGAGAAAGGAACGCCCCCGGTCAGAACGCCTCGAGGTAGCGGTCCAGCTCCCACTGGGTGACCTGCGTCCGGTACTCGTTCCACTCGGCCGTCTTGGCCGCGACGAAGTGCTCCAGCACGTGGTCGCCAAGCGCCTCGCAGATCACCGGGTCCGCCTTGAGCTCGGCAATCGCCTCGCCGAGCGTGCCCGGCAGTTCCCTGATCCCGTTCTCCGTCACCCGGGCGGCGTCCATCTCGAAGAGGCTCTCCTCGACCGGATCCGGGAGCAGGAGCCCCTTCTCCACACCGTCGAGGCCGGCGGCGATGAGGACGGCGAAGGCGAGGTACGTGTTCGCGGACGGGTCGGGGCAGCGGACCTCGGCCCGCGTCCCCTCGATCGACTTGCCCGGCGAGATCATCGGGACGCGGATGAGCGCCGAGCGGTTTGTCCGACCCCAGGTGATGTACGTCGGAGCCTCGTAGCCGGGCACGAGGCGCTTGTACGAGTTCACCGTGGGAGCGAGCACCGCGGTCATCCCGCGGGCATGGGCGAGGATGCCTGCCATGTACGATCGGCCGAGGTCGGAGAGGCCGTACTTGTTGTCGGGGTCGGCAAAGGCGTTCCGGCCCTGCTCGATCGAGTAGAGGCTCTGGTGGGTGTGCATCCCCGAGCCGTTCACGCCGAAGATCGGCTTGGGCATGAAGGTCGCGTAGAGGCCGTTGAGCTGGGCGATCGCCTTGAGGGTGAACTTGAAGGTGAGCGCGTTATCGGCCGTCCGCATCGCGTCGCTGTACTCGAAGTCGATCTCGTGCTGGCCGACGGCGACCTCGTGGTGGGCCGCCTCGACCTTGATCCCGAACGCCTCCAGGGCGTCGACCATGTCCTGACGGATCTCCTGGGCGAGATCAGTCGAGAAGTCGAAGTAGCCGGCCATGTCGTGCGGGAGCGGGGCGATCTTCCCGTTCGCGTCGCGGCGGAAGAGGAAGAACTCCAGCTCGGGCCCCACGTTCACGAGGTAGCCGAGCTTCCTCGCCCGCTCGACCTGCCGACGGAGGATGTGCCGCGGGTCGCCGGCGAACGGCTCGCCGCGGGGCAGGAAGACGTCGCAGATCACGCGGGCGGTTCCGCGGGGCCCCTCGCCCTTCTGCCAGGGGATCTCGCAGAAGGTGCTCATGTCGGGCATGAGGTACTGATCGGACTCGGCGATCCGGGTGAAGCCCTCGATCGAGGAGCCGTCGAACCAGGTCCCGTGCTTGACCGAGGACTCCATCCGATGGATCGGGATCGTGACAGCCTTCACGATGCCCAGGATGTCCGTGAACTGGAGCTGGACGAAGCGGATCCCGTCCGCCGTTGCCTTCTCGATCAGCTCCATCGCGTTGGCCTCGGCCACTGCAGTCCCTCCCGGTGGCGGTTCGCGGCTCCCCCGCGACCGGTGATTTGTGACACTCGAACCAATACCGGCACCGTGTCCCGCGAACAGGGGGAGCGTACCAGCGGCTATCGACCTCGGGAGGTTGTGGAACGTTCCTCTGAGTGTGCTCTTTGCACAATCCGGACGGCCACGGCGAGCGACAGCCGCAACTCGGGATCCTGGAGGTCCCAGCCGCCGAGCGATTCGATCCGGCGGATCCGGTACGCGATCGTGTTGCGATGGAGGCCGAGGGCGGCGGCGGCCTCGGCGAGACCGGGCCGGTCGAGAACGACGCGGAGGGTCTCGAGGCGCTCGGCGACGAGCGCGGGCCGGCCGGCGAGGAGCGGCTGGAGAAGGGCGCGGGCCAGGCCGAGACCGTCGGGAAGGTTGTGGAGGTTGCCGAGCAGGCGGTAGGCGGCAAGGCGGTCGGCCCGCGCGACGAACGGCAGCGACGTGTAGCGCTCCGCGGCGTCGAGCGTGGCCCGCGCCTCCGCCTCGGCGGCTGGACGGCCGCTCGCGTCGGCGAACGGCCGCGAGACCGCGACGCTGCGACGGAGAAACCCGGCGACCCGGGCCGCGATCTCGAGGCCGTACGGGTCGCCATCGTCGACCACCGCGACGAGGCGGAACTCGAGGCTCTCCGAGTCGCCGCGGAGCGTGAGCCGGCGGTTCGAGGCAAGCATCCGGAGCTCGGCCCGGAACGCCTCGCGCTGCTCCGTCTCCTCGACGTCTTCACCGCCGACCTGGCGGGCGACGAGGACGACCCATGGCGGCCCGTCGGCCGGCAGGGCCTCGGAGCGGCGGGCCGTCTCGCGGGCCCGGTGGACGGCGGCATCGCGGGAGAGCTCGAGGGCCAGGAGGGCCGCCGCCCGATCCGTCACGGCCCGGTCCAGCTCCCCCACCGGCGCGTCCCCGAGCAGGAGCAACGAGCCGCGGAGGGCCGGCTCCCCGTACCGGGCAAGGTCGGGGCGTCGCTGCGGGTCCGCGGGCGCGAGCGGCAGCGGGACGCGGAGGGCGATCCCGGCGCCGCCGGCCAGGTAGCGGCTGGCGGCCGCCGCGGCCGCGGGGATCTCGGCGGGCGCGTGCACGGCCAAAGAATCCCCGCGGCGACTCTCGAGCACGACGCAGCGACCGAGGAAGCCGCCGAGGGCGGCAACGAGCACCCCGAGATCCGCGCCCTCGAGGGCGAGCCGTTCCAGCTGTCGCTCCAGGCCGGCGGCCTGCTCGTCGAGCGCGGCGCGGCGGTTGACGAGCCAGGCGACGAGACGGCGCTCGAGCGCGGCCGCGTCCGCGTCGGCGAGCAGGAGGACCGGGACACCCCGGGCACGGGAAGCCTCGACGAGGTTGGCCGCATCGCCGTCGCCGGTGCCGGTGCCGGTGCCGGTGCCGGTGACGAGGAGGGCCGTCGCGCGACCGGCGAGCGCGTCGGCCAGCGCGGCGGCGTCCTCCGGGGTTCGGGCCACCGCCGCCACCACGGACGTCGGCGCGATCACAAGGTCGCCGGGCTCGAGGGCGTCGAGCGCGGGCACCCGGGAGCGGAGCACCCGCACCCAGCCGATCTCGCGACCGGCAGCCTCACCGTCGATCGGCCCTGCCGCGATGGCGGCAGGCAGCAGCGTGGTGTGCAGGTCGGCCAGGGTTGCCATCGCCGACGATTGTGGCGCTTCGCCCGCGTGGCGACCGGCCGGTTCGCCCGCCTCGCCCGCGAGCAGGGCACCGGGAGGCTCCGGGTGCGAGAATCGGGCCGCGCACCCATCGACGCCCCAGAGGAGTCCCCGCCCGATGCCAGCACCCGACCCCGTCGCGTCCGCCGCCGCCCCGCTCCGCGTTCCGGCGCCGCTCGATCCCGCGTTCCAGCCGGCAGGGAGAGCCCGGCGCGCCCTCGAGGAGATCATCCGGGCCTCGGGGGTCGGCGTGCCGGTCACGTTCGCCGTGGAGCAGCCCGGCGGGACCGTGAGCCGCCACGAGACGGTCGCCTGGCCGGATGGGCACCCCGACGCGGCGCTCAGCCATCATCACGCCCGGCGGCTCCTGAAGTCCCTTCTCTGGTCCCGCGGCGGCACCCGGGTCCACGTGGACGGGCCGGACGGGCTCGTCGAGCACGTCAGGCGCCACCACGCGGAGACACCGACGGGGACCTTCGATGCCCGGATCATGGGCGAGATTTACCTGGCGCCCCTCGAGATCCTGCGGACGCCGCGGGCGGAGATGCCGGCCTCCCGGGCATCGACCGCGGCGATCGGCGGCCACCTCGACGGGCGCCGGATCGGGTTCGACCTCGGCGCGAGCGACCGCAAGGTCGCGGCCGTGATCGACGGCGAGGTCGTCTTCAGCGAGGAGGTCCCCTGGGACCCGACCCGTCACGACGACCCACAGTGGCACCACGACGAGATCGACAACTCACTGCGCCGGGCGGCGGCCCATCTTCCGCGCGTGGACGCGATCGGCGGCTCCTCCGCCGGGGCCTACGTCGACAACGAGGTCCGGGTCGCCTCGCTCTTCCGGGCGGTGCCCCGCGACGCGTTCGAGACGCGGGTGCGGGGCCTCTTCCACGAGCTCCGGCGCGACTGGGGCGGCATTCCCTTCGTCGTCGTCAACGACGGCGAGGTGACCGCCCTGGCCGGCTCGATGATGGCAGGCGCCGGGGCGCTCCTCGGGGTCGCCCTCGGCTCGAGCCAGGCGGCCGGCTACGTGACCCGGGAGCGGACCCTCACGACCTGGCTCGACGAGCTGGCCTTCGTGCCGGTGGACGACGACCCCGACGCCCCGCCGGACGAGTGGTCGGGCGAGCGCGGCTGCGGCGTCCAGTACTTCTCCCAGCAGGCCGTGGGCCGGTTGCTGGGGCCGGCGGGGATCGAGGTGGACGCCGAGATGACCCTTCCCGAGCGGCTCGTCCACCTCCAGGGGCTGATGGCGGCCGGCGATCCCCGGGCGCGCCCGGTCTACGAGACGATCGGGACCGACCTCGGCTACGCGATCCTCGACTATCGCGAGCTCTACGACCTCGAGCACCTGCTCCTGCTGGGCCGGGTGATGACCGGTGCCGGCGGCGAGGTCATCCGCGACCGGTCGCTGGCGGTCCTCCGCGCCGAAGAGCCGGTCTTCGGCGAGCTGCTCACGATCCACGAACCCTCGGAGCGCGACAAGCGCCACGGCCAGGCGGTCGCGGCGGCGAGCCTGCCCGCCCTCGCCTGACCTGGGCGCTAGGCGATCGGCCGGCGGGCCATCAGCCCGCGGCCCGCGATCGGCCGGCAACCCGCGATCGGCCGGCGACCGACTTCAGCCGGCGGCCCTCGCCGCCTCGAGCGCCCCGGCAATGTCGGCGACCAGATCGTCGGCGTCCTCGAGGCCGACCGAGACCCGGAGCAGACCGGGCGCGATGCCGGCGTCGTCGAGCTCGGCGGGCGTCAGCTGGCGGTGGGTCGTGGACGGCGGATGGGCGACGATCGTGTGGATGCTGCCGAGGGACGCGGTCCGCTCCGGGATCCGCAGCGCATCCACGAAGGCCCGCGCCGCCGGAGCGCCGCCGGTCAGCTCCACGGCGAGCATCCCGCCCCCCGACGCAAGGAGGCGCGTCGCCACGGCATGGTCCGGGTGGGAGCCGAGCGCGGGATAGCGGACGCGGGCAACGCCCGGCGCGCGCTCGAGGGCGCCGGCGAGGCGCATCGCCGCGGCGGCGTGGCGCTCCATGCGCAGGGCGAGCGTCGGGATCCCGCGCAGGACGAGGAAGGCGGCGAACGGGCCGAGCGTCGCCCCGGTCTCGACCTGGAGGGCGCGGACGCGCTCGATCGGCTCCGCCGCGCCGACGACGACGCCGGCAAGGACGTCGGAGTGACCGGAGAGGTACTTCGTCGCCGACTCGACGACGAGGTCGGCCCCGTGCTCGAGCGGGCGGCAGAGGAACGGCGAGGCGAACGTGTTGTCCACGATGACCGCCGCGCCGTACCGCCGGCCGAGGGCCGCGAGCGCGGGGAGGTCCGCGACGGCGATCGTCGGGTTCGAGATCGTCTCGAGGTAGAGGATCCGGGTGGGAGCCGCCGCGAGGGCCGCCTCGACCGCGCCGAGGTCGGCCGGATCGACGAACGCGGTCGTCACCCCGCCGCGGGCGAAGCTGCCGAGCAGCAGTGCCCGGGTGGTGCCGTAGAGGAAGCGGGTGGCCACGATCCGGTCGCCGGAGCCCACGAGCGAGCCGATCGCGAGGTGGATCGCGGCCATGCCGGTGGCGGCCGCGAAACCGGCCTCGGCCCCGTGGAGCTCGGCGGCCGTCCCGGCGAGCGCGTCGACCGTGGGGTTCCCGAGCCGCGCGTAGACGTAGCCCGGCACCGCCCCGGTGGTAACCGCGTCGAGCTCGTCCGCGTCGGCGGAGGAGAACGTGGCGACCTGGTAGATCGGCACGGACGTAGGGCGCTGGTCCACGCGCGGCGATCGGGAAGCGGCGCGGATCGCCCGCGTCGTGAAGCCGTCCATCCGGCCCGATGCTACACCCGGAACGATCAGCGCCGAACCAGGTGCTCGGCTCGCTCGCCGGCGACATCGGCGACGCGCCCGGGGCCCATCGGGGCCCTCGTCGCCGGCGGGGCGCCTCCGGCCGGGAACCGTCCCGGCGCGAAGGCCGATGCGCCCGTCGCGCCCGCGCGAGGCCGGCCGCGGGCCCCAGCCCGCTTCGCCTCGTACATCGCGTCGTCGGCGGCCGCCATCACGTCGTCCACGGACTGGCCGGACCACCACTCCCCCACGCCGATCGAGACGCTCACCGGGATCGTCGCGCCCTGGACCGGGAGCCCTGTGGCCGCGACTCCCTCGCGGATCTTGTCGGCGACCACCCGGGCGCCCTCCCGGTCGGTCTCGGGGAGGAGCACCACGAACTCGTCACCACCGAGGCGCGCCGCGAGGTCGATCCGGCGCACGCTCTCGCTGATGACGGCGGCCAGCCCCGAGAGGGCCCGGTCGCCCGTTCGATGCCCGAACGTGTCGTTGAGATCCTTGAGGCCGTCGAGGTCGGCCATCAGGACGCAGAAGCCGCGGCCGTACCGCGCTGCCCGGTCGATCTCCCGCTCGACCGCCGCGAGGAAGAAGGCCCGGTTGGCGAGACCGGTGAGGGCGTCGATCGTCGAGAGGCGGATCGCGGCGTCGCGGGTCCGCCGCTGCTCGCGGGCCACGACCATCGCGACGTAGGCGAGGAGGAGGAGCGCCACGAGGTTGACGAGGACTATCGCCGCAAGTCCGGTCTCGAGCGGAGTCCCGCCGGCGGCGACCGCGACGGCCGCCAGGTAGGCCGCGACCGCGACGGCGGAGAGGGCGATCGCGACGCGGGGGCGCACGACGAGGGCCGATCCGGCCACGACGAGCGGGTATGCGTAGAAGAACGGACTCGCCGCGCCCCCCGTGAGGACGACGACGAGGCTGACGAGGGTGATCGCGACGACGACCTCGACGACGAACCGGCGGGGCCCGAGGCCCGCGGTGGGGAGGACGTCATGGGCCAGGAGGAGGAAGATGCCACCGATCGCGAGGATGAGGAGGAGCGGCGACTCGGCCGCCGGCCACTGGCCGGTCGCGTAGACGACCGCTGCCGTCGAGAGGAGGTAGGCCCACCCGGCGACGCGGACGACCGGGTCGTAGCGGGTTGCCGGCACGCCGTCCACGAGCGCGGAGGCGGGGTCGAGCGCGGCGATCGAGCGCAGGTCGAGGACGGCCTCGTCCGCGCCGCCGCGGCGCCTGCGCGCCGCCCGGTCGTCGCGGCGCCGCCGGATGGCGGGGCCAGCCACGAGCCAGGCCAGCACCAGGTCGAGCGCCACGACGACGCCGAGCCCAACCGCCAGCCAGGCGTTCACGTCGCGTCTCCTTCTCCCCGGATGGCGTGCCCGGCCACGCGGGTCTGTGGTGGCGCGGATTCTCGCACGCCCGCGGCCCGCAGATGCGGGAAGTTCGCGCGACGGGACCGCCGGATGGCGGCACGATCGGCGGAACGGTGCGCAGCCGCACCGGAGCGTCAGGAGGCGGGGCCGGTAGCGAGCGCCGGGTCGGCGGCGACGGGGCTCCGGTCGAGCGTCGGGTCGGCCGCGACGGAGCTCCGGTCGCTCGCCGGGAGCGGGTTCCCAGATTCGGCGAGCCAGCAGGCGGACGCCCGCCCGTTCCCGAGGTCGATGAGCGGCGGCGCTTCCTTGCGGCAGCGCTCGAGGATCCCTGCCGGCCCGGCCATCGGGCAGCGCGGGTGGAAGCGGCAGCCCGACGGGATGTGCCCGGCGTCGGGCGTCTCGCCCTCGAGGATGACCCGGCGGGCCCGCCGACCCGGCGCCGGCGGCTCGGGCGACGGCATGACGGAGACGAGGGCCCGGGTGTACGGGTGGCGGGGGTCGTTGATGACCTCGTCGGCCGCCCCGAGCTCCATGATCCTGCCCAGGTACATGACGGCGATCCGGTCGGCGATCACCCAGGCAACCGAGAGGTCATGGGTGATGAAGAGGTAGGTGAGGTTGCGCTCGCGGCGCAGGTCAAGCATGAGGTTGAGGATCTCGGTCCGGATCGAGACGTCGAGCATGCTGACCGGCTCGTCGGCCACCACGATCTCGGGGTCGAGGACGAGAGCCCCGGCGATCACGACCCGCTGCCGCTGGCCCCCGGAGAGCTCGTGGGGGTAGCGCGAGGCGAAGTCGGTGGCGGGCCGCAGGCCGGCAGCTTCGATCGCGGCGAGGACGCGCCGCTCCCGGTCGGCACCGCCCTCGCCGATTCCCTGGACCTGGAGCGGCTCGGCGACGAAGGCGCGGATCGTCTGCTTGGGGTTCAGCGTCTCGTAGGGGTCCTGGAAGATGAACTGGACGCGGCGGCGATACGCCTGGAGCTTCGCGCCGCCCCACGTGTCGGTGACGTCCTCGCCCTCGAGGAGGAGCCGGCCCCCGGTCGGCCTGGTCAGCTTCACGATCACCCGGCCGGTGGTCGTCTTGCCGCTCCCCGACTCGCCGACGAGACCGAGGACCTCGCCCTTGCGGATCGAAAGATCGATCCCGTCCACGGCCCGGACGGCGCCGCGGGACCGCCGTCGCACGAAGTCGGCCAGGTTGCCGCGGATCGGGAAGTGCACCTCGAGCTGCTCGAGGCGAATGAGGTCGGCGCCGTCGGCCGGTGCGCCGGTGCGGCCAGCCGGCGGGCCGGCGGCGGGATCACGCGCAGCGCGCGGGTCACGGGGATCCCGGGGCTCGCTCACGACCCACCCTCCCGGGCCGCGATCGCCTCGAGCGTCCTGGGCACGCCGTCACTGCCCGGCGGGTAGAGATGGCAGGCCACCCGGACCCGGTCGTCGAAGCGGACTTCCGGCGGAACCTCGGTGCGGCAGACGTCCATCGCGGCCGGGCAGCGGGGGTGGAAGCGGCAGCCCGGGGGCGGCGTGCGCAGGTCGGGCGGCGAGCCGGGGATCGTGCCGAGGTTCCGGCGTCCCGCCGTGACGTCGGGGAAGGCGAGAAGGAGCATCTGCGTGTACGGGTGCCGCGGCGAGGCGAAGACCGTGGCGACAGGCCCCTCTTCGGCGACCTTCCCGGCGTACATCACGAGGACCCGGTCGCAGGTCTCGGCGATCACGGAGAGGTCATGGGTGATGAGGATGAGGGAGAGCCCGAGCTTCTCCCGGAGATCCTCGAGGAGCTCGAGGATCTGGGCCTGGACCATGACGTCGAGCGCCGTCGTCGGCTCGTCGCCGATGATCAGCGGCGGGTCGCAGGCGAGGGCCATCGCGATCATCGCCCGCTGCCGCATCCCGCCGGAGAGCTCGTGCGGGTAGGCCGACGCGCGCGCCGCCGGGATCCCCACCAGCTCCAGGAGCTCGCGGGCCCGCTCCTGAGCCTTCGCCCGCGGCTCGCCAAGGCGCAGCTCGATCGGCTCGGCGATCTGGTCGCCCACCCGCTTGACCGGGTTGAGGGCGTTCATCGCGCCCTGGAAGATCACCGCGATCTCGCGCCACTGGTAGCGCCGGAGGGCATTCTCGGACTTCTCCTGGAGGTCGATCCCGAAGAGCTTGACGCTCCCGCCGACGACGTTCGCGTTCGAGGGCAGGAGCCGGATGAGCGAGAGGGCCGTCGTCGTCTTGCCGCAACCCGACTCGCCGGCGATCCCGAGCGCCTCGCCGTCGTCCACGGTGAAGCTGACGCCGTCGACCGCGTGGACCGTCGCGGCCCCGAGGCGGAACTGCGTCGTGAGGCCCTCGACGACGAGGAGCGGGGCATCGGGGTCCGCCTGCTTCGGGAGCGGCCACCGGCGACGGCCACGGATCGCGGCCCGGGTGGCCGCGGCATCGGCGATCGCTCCCGGCGCTCCCGGCGCTCCCGGCGCTCCCGGCGCTCCCGGCGCTCCCGGCGCACCCGGCGCTCCCGGCGCTCCCGGCGCTCCCGGCGTCGCGGGGTGCCCGGCGGAGACCTGCGCCCCGCTCGCGGCGTCTCGCTCGAGCCGTTCTGCGCGCTCCCGCGCCGCTGCCTCGTGGCGTTCCTGGTCGCCGGCGTCGGCGAGGTGGGTGGGATCGGGCAGGAGGCTCACCGACCCACCTGCGACTTCGGGTTGAGGACGTCGTCGAGGGCGTTGCC
>JBBSAS010000008.1:0-17323 GCA_038252055.1 Candidatus Limnocylindrales bacterium | reverse complement strand
GATGGACACCTCGGCATAGACGAGGGCGTTGATCACGAGGATCGCTTCATCCGCCGCCTGCTCGAGTGCGGCGGTCGACCACGCGGCCCATCCCGGGTCGTCGGTGATGATGTCGAGCAGGACATTGCTGTCGACCAGCACCGGCGTCACGGCTCGCCCCTCGTCAGCGCCATGATCTCGTCGGTGCTCATCGAAACCTGGGTGGCGCCGCGCTGCAGGCGCCGGACCGTCTCCTCGCCGCGGCTCGGCCGGCGTGCCTGGGGCGACTTGAGGATCCGGACCCCGTTCTTCTCAACGTGGAACTCCACCTCGGTGTGGGGCAGCAGTCCGGCCTCTTCCCGTACCGCCTGGGGAATGGTCACCTGGCCCTTCGACGTGATTCGCATGGGCGGGAGTCTCCTTCTTACCAGTAAGAGTAACATCTGGGGACGGGTGGTCGTCAGTGATCCCGCCTGTCGCGGGGCGCGAGGTTCGGCCGAGCTCCCGATGACTGGCGGGTGAGTGTCCGATGCGTCCGGAATGAGTTCCGGGATCAGCGCTCGGTGGGCGTCGAGTGAGCGCCGGGTGATCGCCCGGTGATGGTCGCCGGCGATCCTGTTGGCATGGACCCGATCCGTGTCGGCCGCTCGCTCCGGGCGATCCGACGCTCGAAATCGTGGCGGCAGGTCGACTTGGCCGGCGCGGCCGGCGTCTCCCAAGGCCTGGTCTCCGAGATCGAGCGCGGCCATTGCGGGGCGGTATCGGTCACGACGCTCGTCCGGGTGTTCGCGGCGCTCGGGGCCGACCTCGATTGCGTGCCCCGGTATCGCGGCGCCGACCTGGACCGCCTGCTCGACGAGCGGCATGCCGCGACGACGATCGCGCTCCTGCCGCTCCTCCGCGGCAGCGGCTGGCTCGGGGCCACCGAGGTCACCTTCAACCACTACGGCGACCGCGGTTCCATCGACCTGCTCGCATACCATCCCGCGACGCGGACGGCGCTCGTGGTGGAGGTGAAGACGGAGATCGCGTCGGCCGAGGAGACGCTGCGGCGCCTCGACATGAAGGTGCGGTTAGCGTCGGGCCTCGTGCGCGACCGCTTCGGGGAGCGGCCGGCGCGCGTCGCCCGGCTCCTCGCGGTCCTCGACTCGACCGCGAACCGCAGTCGCATCGGTCGCCTCGGTCCGATGCTCGACGAGAGCCTGCCGCTTCGCTCTGCCGCACTCCGCGGGTGGCTCCGGGCGCCGGGCCCCGCGGCGGGCGGGGTCCTCTTCGTCCGGCGCGTCCGGAATATCAGCCACGCCACTGCTCCGCAGGGATCTCGCAGGGTTGCGCGGCCGCGGACAGCGGCAGCCGGTCGAGCTGAGCACGGATCGGCCGCTGCCAACCTTCTCCGGGCCGACACGGGGCTTCGAATCGAGGCAGAACAGCGTCCCGATTGATATCCCGGGCGAAATGGCGGGATCAAGGCGGTGAACAGCGTCCCGACTGATATTCCGGGCGGACGAGAACCGGGCCCGAGGCGGTGGGTCGGCGTCTGGCCCCGCGGCGCTACCCGCGCCTACCCGCGCCTACTACGCGGCAGCGGCCGCCTTGACCGGGTCCGCCTCCGGAGGCGGCGGGTACTCGCCCCGCAGAAACGAGTCGATCGCGTGGGCCGAGCGCTTGCCGTCGCCCATGGCGAGGATCACGGTCGCCGCGCCGCGGACGATGTCGCCGCCGGCGAAGACCCCGGGGATCGACGACATCCCGAACTCGTCGGTGACGATGTAGCCCCAGGGGTTGATCTCGAGGTCCGGCTCCGAGGCGGTGAGGAGCGGGTTCGCCTTCGTGCCGATCGCCACCACGACCATCTCGCACTCGATGACGAAGTCCGAGCCCTCGATCGGCACCGGGCGCCGCCGTCCCGAGGCGTCGGGCTCGCCGAGCTCCATCCGGATGCAGCGCAGGCCGGTGACCCAGCGGTTCTCGTCGGCGAGGACCTCGACCGGGGCCACGAGGAAGTCGAAGCGGATCCCCTCCTGCTCGGCGTGGTGGACCTCCTCGGCCCGCGCCGGCAGCTCGGTCTTGCTGCGCCGGTAGACGATGACCGCCTCGTCCGCACCGAGGCGCTTTGCGGTCCGCACCGAGTCCATCGCCACGTTGCCGCCGCCCACGACCACCACCCGGTGACCGCGCAGGACCGGCGTGTCGGACTCCGGGTTCCAGGCCCCCATGAGGTTGACCCGGGTGAGGTACTCGTTAGCCGAGTAGACCCCCTTGAAGTTCTCGCCGGGGACGTTCATGAAGACCGGCAGGCCGGCGCCCACCGCGAGGTAGACGGCGTCGAACCGCTCGCGCAGCTCGCGGAGCGTGTAGGTCCGCCCGATGATCGCGTTCGTCTCGAGCTTCACGCCCGCGGCGATGAGGCGGTCGACCTCCTGCTGGACAATGTCCTTCGGCAGGCGGAACTCGGGGATCCCGTAGATCAGGACCCCACCGGGGGAGTGGAAGGCCTCGAAGATCGTGACCTCGTAGCCGCCGCTCACGAGCTCCTTTGCGGCGGTGAGGCCGGCGGGACCGGAGCCGACGATCGCGACCTTCCGCCCGACCGGCGTGGGATGCGCCTCGGCCATTGCCTCGGGATGCACCATCGCCCAGTCGGCGACGTAGCGCTCCAGGGCCCCGATCGCGACCGGCGAGCCTTTTTTCGCCCGGACGCAGACGCCCTCGCACTGGATCTCCTGGGGGCAGACCCGGCCCGTGACGCAGGGGAGCGCGTTGTCGCCCAGCAGCGACTCCGCCGCGCCCGCCATGTCGCCGACCCGGAGGAGTTCGATGAAGCGGGGAATGTTGACCCGGACCGGGCAGCCGGCGATGCAGACGGGGTTCTTGCACTGGAGGCAGCGCTCGGCCTCGAGGACCGCGAGCTGCTGGGTGTAGCCGAGGTTGACCTCGCGGAAGTTCGCCGCCCGTGCCAGGGCCTCCTGCTCGGGCATGTGGGTCCGCTCGATGGTCATCCGCTCCTTCGGCGTGAGCGGGTGGTCGAACGCCGGCGAGAACGCGGGATCGCCGGGGAAGGCCTCCGCGTCGGGCGGCGAGGGCGGAGCTGGAGCGCCCGAGGTGCCCGTCGTCCCGCCGGGGGCGCTGGTCCCGGGAGCGGGGGTCGGCCGTTCCGTCACGCGCCGGTCTCCCCGGCGGCCGCGGCCACCTCCTTCGCCTCGGCGTTCTCGGCAAGCGCCGGAATGAGACAGTTCCCGTTCGGCGCATGGATCGGCGCCTCGTCCGCGGCGGCCTCGGCGGACGCGGCCGCGCGGCGATGCGAGACCTCGAGGGCGTGCGCCTCGAAGTCGCGGTACGTTCCCAGGCGGTCGGCCAGCTCCGCGAAGTCCACCGCGTGGGCGTCGAACTCCGGGCCGTCCACGCAGGCGTAGACCGTCTTGCCATCGACCTGCACCCGGCAGCCGCCGCACATCCCGGTGCCGTCGAGCATGATCGCGTTGAGCGAGACGAACGTGGGGACGCCGAAGGGCCGGGTGGTCTCGGCCACCGCCCGCATCATCGGGACCGGCCCGACCGCGTAGACCGCGTCCACCCCGCCGGCCTCGATGACGTCCTTGAGCGCGTCGGTGACGAAGCCGTGGCGGCCGTAGCTGCCGTCATCCGTGCAGGCGATGACCTCGCCGGCGCGCCGCAGCTCGTCCTCGAAGATGACCCATTCTTTCGAGCGGCCGCCGATGACGCTCGTCACCGTGACGCCGGCGTCGTGAAGCCCCAGGGCGATCGGGTGGACGACCGCGGTGCCGACGCCGCCGCCGACGCAGACCGCGTGCCCGGATTCGATGAGCTCCGTGGCCTTGCCGAGCGGCCCCGCCACGTCCGTGATCGCCTCACCGACCTCGAGCGCCACGAGGTCCTCGGTGCTCTTGCCCACCGCCTGGATGACGAGGGTGATCGTGCCCCGCGCCGGGTCGGCGTCGGCGATCGTCAGCGGGATCCGCTCTGCGCCGGGGCCCCGATGGACGATGACGAACTGGCCGGGCTTCCGGATCTCGGCGATCCGCGGCGCCTCGATGACGAGGCGGGTCACGTTGGGCGAGAGCTGGGCCTTCTCGACGATGGTGTGCATCAGGACTCCAGGTGATGGGGGACGACGTTCATTCTGGGGGACGGCAGGCCACGAACCATGCGCCACCGCGCATATGGTGCGGGGGCCGAACGGCCCGTCGGCCCGGGCTGCCCGGCCGCGCCCGTCAGGCTGTCGGACCCGGGTCCTTCGCGGTCGACCCATTCGCCCCGGTCGCCGCCGGGGCCTTCCCCTTCGGCCAGTAGAGCTCCTTCTTGACGTGGAACTCGGGGAAGCCGCGATCCATGAGGGCGCGCTCCACGTTGAGGATCATCTCCGGGTTCCCGCAGATGTAGACGACCGTCCGATCGGCCCGCAGGTTGAGGTCGTGGCACACGTCGGCGACGACCTGCTCCACCCGTCCCGCCCGGCCGGCCCAGCCGGCGTTCCGGGCGTGGTCCGGGCGCGACACCGTCGGCACGTACCGGACCGGGTAGGAGCCGTCGCGCTCCATCCCCTCGAGCTCGGCTCGGTAGCCGAGGTCCGAGGCGTAGGAGACGCCGTGCAGGACGACGGTCTTCCGCGCCTTCCCCTGCGCAGCCGTCTCGCGGATCATCGAGATGAAGGGGGCAAGCCCGGTTCCCGTCGAGACGTAGAGATGCGTGCGCCGGTCGTCGGGCTCGAGCATGAACCTGCCCTTCGGCCCGATGAGCCGCATCCGGGCGCCCGGCTGGAGGCGCCAGAGGAGCGTCGTGAAGCGGATCACGGGCACGTGACGGACGTAGAACTCGTAGCCCTCGGTGCCGGCAACCGATGGCGCGGATGCCACGGAGTACGGTCGCTGCCAGAGCTTCTCGTCGGCGAAGACGCCGAGGGTCAGGTACTGCCCCGGTTCGAAGGGGACGGGATCGTCGTCGAGCCTGACCCAGAACGAGGCCAGGTCGGCCGTGTGGTCCACGCGCCGGACGAGGGTCGCGTTGTACTGGTCTGCGTCCTCGGCGATGACGCGGGTGTCCTCGGTATGGGTCGTCATGGGGGAGGGAGTCTCCTGAGCGCGCGTGCCGCACCGATCGCGGCGCCATTCCGAGTGTAGCCCGGGAGGGCCGAAGCGGCGCGCCCCGTCGTGACCGCGCACATCCGGGGGAACGGGCCGCGTCAAGGCCATGGCCGTCCGGGGACGATGGCGGGCGTTCCGGCCCCCGAGCAGGGGCCGACCGGTCCGCGGCCCCTGCGCGGCCGTTGCCGGTACAATCGCAGGTGACCATCAGAGGACTGCCCGCGGAGCCGTTCGCGCTCCGCCGCACCCCACACAGGGAGAACCCGCCCCATGTCCGACGTCGCTCCGACCACGCGCGCCCACGCGGCCGCCAAGCGCTACATCTACGCCTGGGGCGACGGCCGCGCGGAGGGCAACGGGTCCATGAAGGACCTCCTCGGCGGCAAGGGCGCCGGGCTGGCCGAGATGACGAACGCCGGGCTCCCGACCCCTCCCGGCTTCACGATCACGACCGAGGCCTGCAACGACTACTTCGCGGCCGGCAACCAGCTTCCCGAGGGCCTCTGGGAGGACGTCCTCGACGCCGTGAAGGACGTCGAGAAGCAGACGGGCAAGGGCCTCGGCGACCCGAAGAACCCGCTCCTCGTCTCGGTTCGCTCGGGCGCGAAGTTCTCGATGCCGGGGATGATGGACACGGTCCTCAACCTCGGGCTCAACGAGGCGACGCTGCAGGGCCTCGTCGCCCTGACCGGCAACGAGCGCTTCGGCTGGGACGCCTACCGGCGCTTCATCCAGATGTTCGGCCGAATCGTCCTGGGCGTCGACGGCGCCCGCTTCGACGAGCCGCTCGAGGCGCGCAAGGAGGCCCACGGCGAGGGCGCCAAGGACACCGACCTCACGGTCGACGACCTCAAGGCTCTCGTCGCCGAGTTCAAGAAGGTCGTCCGCGCGGACACCGGGCGCGACTTCCCGACCGACCCGGACGAGCAGCTCGATCTCGCGATCAAGGCCGTCTTCTCCTCCTGGTTCGGCAAGCGCGCCAACGACTACCGCAACAGCCAGAAGATCGCCCACGACCTCGGGACCGCGGTCAACGTCGTGACGATGGTCTTCGGCAACATGGGTGACGACTCCGGCACGGGCGTGGCGTTCACCCGCGACCCGAACACCGGCGAGAAGGAGCTCTACGGCGAGTACCTCGTCAACGCCCAGGGTGAAGATGTGGTGGCCGGCATCCGGACCCCCGAGAAGATCAGCCACCTCGCCCAGGAGATGCCCGAGGCGTACGCCGAGTTCCAGCGCATCGCCACGGAACTCGAGAACCACTACCGGAACACCCAGGACCTGGAGTTCACGATCGAGCGCGGGCGCCTCTACATGCTCCAGACCCGCGACGCGAAGCGAACGGCCGCGGCGGCCGTGAAGATCGCCGTGGACATGGTGGCCGAGGGCCTTATCACCGAGCGCGAGGCGGTCGCCCGGATCGAGCCGGTCCAGGTGGACCAGCTCCTGCGCGACCAGTTCGACCCCGCGGCACGGAAGGTCGCCACCCGGATCGCGAAGGGCCTCAACGCCTCGCCCGGCGCGGCCGTCGGCCGGGCCGTCTTCTCCGCCGACGCGGCGGTCGAGTGGGTCGGCAAGGGCGAGAGAGTCGTCCTCGTCCGCGTCGAGACCTCGCCCGACGACTTCCACGGGATGGCCGTCGCCCAGGGGATCCTGACCGCCCGCGGCGGGGCGACCTCGCACGCCGCCGTGGTGGCTCGCCAGATCGGCAAGCCGTGCGTCGCTGGCTGCGCCGAGCTCCTGGTGGATTACGGCACGAAGACCGCCAAGTCGTCCGACTCCGGCCTGGCCTTCGGCGAGGGCGACTGGATCAGCCTCGACGGCACCACCGGCGAGGTCTTCGTGGACGCCCTGCCGACCGTCTCGGCGCGCTTCGAGGACCAGCCCGAGCTCCAGCAGATCCTCGGCTGGGCCGACGGGATCCGGCGCATGGGCGTCTGGACCAACGCCGACAAGCCCGAGGAGGCCGCCCAGGCCCGATCCTACGGCGCCCAGGGGATCGGCCTCTGCCGGACCGAGCACATGTTCCGCGAGGGTGACCGCCTCGAGATCGTGCGCGAGGCCATCCTCGTCGCGAACGCTGCCACGCGGGCGAAGGCCCGCCTCGCGGCCGGCGAGGAGCTCTCCGCCGAGGAGGCCGCGACGGTGGCCACCTTCGACGAGGCGATGGGCAAGCTCGAGGTCCTCCAGCAGGGCGACTTCGAGGGGATCTTCAAGGCGATGGACGGCCTGCCGGTCGTCGTCCGCCTCATCGACCCGCCTCTCCACGAGTTCCTCCCGAATCTCGAGGACCAGCTCGTCAAGGTCACGAAGGCCGAGGCGGCCGGCGGGGCGTCCGAAGAGGACAAGGTCCTCCTCGCGACGATCAAGTCGATGCACGAGCAGAACCCGATGCTTGGCCTGCGGGGCTGCCGACTGGGGATCATGATCCCCGACTTCGTGAAGATCCAGACCCGGGCGACCCTCAACGCCCAGGTCGCCGTCCGCAAGGCCGGCGGCAACCCCATTGCCAAGATCATGATCCCGCTCGTCGGCCACGTGAACGAGCTGAAGCGGACCCGCGAGCTCCTCGATGTCGAGGCGGACGCGATCGCCGAGGCGGCCGGGGTGAGCCTCGACTACAAGTTTGGGACGATGATCGAGATCCCGCGCGGCGCCCTCACCGCCGACGAGATCGCGGCCGAGGCCTCGTTCTTCAGCTTCGGCACGAACGACCTCACCCAGATGACGTTCGGCTACAGCCGCGACGACGCCGAGGGCGGCTTCCTCCTCAAGTACGTCGAGGAGAAGATCCTCCCCGTCAATCCCTTCCAGACCCTCGACGACGCGGTCGCCGGGCTCATGAAAATCGCCGTCGACAAGGGGCGCTCCGTGCGTCCCGACATCGAGCTCGGCATCTGCGGCGAGCACGGCGGCGATCCCGAGTCGATCCACAAGTGCGAGAAGGTCGGCCTCGATTACGTCTCCTGCTCGCCGTTCCGCGTCCCGGTGGCGCGGCTCGCGGCGGCCCAGGCGGCCATGAGCGACGGCGGCTTCCAGGACAAGTAGCGCGATCGCGTCGGCGTCGAGAGGCGCCGTCGGGAAATCGGAGAACGCGTGCGAAGGGGTCCCGAGGCGGGGCCCCTTCGGATTCCGGGGTCGCGAACGCGCGGCGCGGACCGACAGCGGGTGGCGCCTGCTGCCGCCTCGTGGCCAAGCCGAACCCGGTGCACGCCCGCTGCGGACACGCCCGCCGCGGGCACGCCCGGTGCGGGCGCTCCGGTCCGGTCGTATCCTTCGACCATGTCCCCCACGAGCCCCCTCCCGCCGCCAGCACCGACGGCCCTGCGACCCGCGGACGGCGGTCTCCCTGGCCCGGGCGCGAAGGCGCGATAGCCGTGCGCTCGCGGGGGGTCGTGCTCTGCGCTCGGGCGCTCGCCGCGTCCGTTGCCGTTGCCTTGGTGCTCGGGGTCCTGGCCGCCGTTCCCGGTCCCGGCGGGCCCGCGAGCGTCCGCGCCGCGGAGCCGGGATCCGTGGAGCCGGGATCCGCGGCCGACGCGTCCGTCCGGCTCATCTACCGGGGGCCGCGGTCCGAGCGGGTGGTGGCCCTCACCTTCGACGACGGGTACAACCCCCGCGTCCTGCGGCGGATCTACACGATTCTCGTCCGCGAGCACGTTCCCGCGACGTTCTTCGTCACCGGGATGTACGTCCAGCGCGCCCCGGACCTCTGGCGCACGATCGGAGCACGATTCGGTCTCGCGAACCATTCGTATCGCCATCGTGATACGAGGAAGCTGACCCCGGCCCAGGCCGTCGCTGACCTGGCCCGGGCCCGCACCGTCGTCGAGCGCACGACGGGCCACCGGATGCTGCCGTACTTCCGGCCCCCGTACGGCTACCGGACCGCCGCGACCGATCGCCTTGCCGCGGCGGCCGGTTTCCCGTTCGTCGTCCTGTGGAACGTCGTGGGGGCGGACACGGCAGCGCACCCGACCACCGCCAGCGTTGTCCGCAATGCCACGAAGGGCGGGCCCGGGTCGATCATCCTCCTGCACGCCGGCCCGTCGGTCACCGCGCGGGCCCTTCCCGCGATCATCGCGCGGTACCGGGCGCGCGGCTTTCGGTTCGTGGCCCTTCCCGCCCTGATCGGCCTGCCGGCAGTCCGATCTGCGCTGCCGGCCGGCCCCGGCGTGGCGTCGCGGTCGATGGACCGCCGCGACGGGATGGCCCTCGCGGCCTCGGCCGAAACGCCCGACGGGGCCCCCGGGGCTGCGGACGGGCGACCCGTGCCGCCCCCTCCGGCGGCGGTGCCGGCGGTGCCGGCGATCGCCCTCCCGGGGGGCACCCCGCCACCCCCGGCCCGGGCGGTAGCCTGGGTCCGCGGGCCGGGAGCGCGACCGATGCTCGCGGTCGCGACGGTGGCGTTCCTGCTCCTCGCGCTCGTCGCTGCGGCGGTCGTCGGACGGCGGACGCGGGTGGAGGCGATCGGAGGCTGATCGTCGGGCAATCGCTCGTTCGAGGGGACAGTTCACCCGGGCGGACGTCGTCAGAGCCTGGCGAGGATCTCCCGCCGCTTCGCCGCGTACTCGTCATCCGAGACGAGGCCGTCCGCTCGCAGCCCCTCGAGGGTCGCCAGCGCTGCCCGGACCGAGGAGCCGGCCGACGTCCCCTCCGGCCCGATCGTTGAGGGCGGCGGTTCGACACCCGGCCGGATCTCAGGCTGGGTCATTGGCCCGCCCTCGCCGTTCGACGCCGCCGAGAGGCCGAGCTCGGCGGCGTGCGCGGATGCGCCCACCTCGAGCCAGCGGGCCTCGGCCGCGCTGGCCGCGAGGATCCCCAGCCAGCGAACCAGGATCGCGTAGTGGTCGGGCCGGGCGCGATGGGCCAGAAACCCGCGGGGATTATCGAGAGTGAGCCACGCGATGCCGGCGGGGCCGCCGTGGAGGATCACGAGGTCGCCCGCTCCCTGCGGAGGCGGGGGCGAGGCGAGCCGCTCCTCTTCGAACGTGGCCCCGGCCCAGCCGCCCGCCGCGGCCGTCTCCCGATCGCCGCCTCGCACGGTACTCGCGGCGCCGAGGAGCCTGGACAGCTCCACGTGGAGCAGCTCGTCGGGTGCCCCGAGCTCGCGGATCGCGAGCCTGCCCCGTCGCAGCTCCACGCGCCCATGTTCCGCCGAAAGCAGCGTCCCGCCGACCGTCCCGCCGACCGCCCCACCCACGGCCCGGACCCGGTACTGGATCGCTGTCGCGACGATGGCGAGGCCTTCCTCGAGCCCGGAGACGCTGACCGCGCCGCTGCGGCTCGTCGAGTAGCGGAGGAGGACCTGTCGGGCGCCGGTGCCCACCTCAGGATCGTCGGGAAGCGCCTGCAGCCCGAGGTCCGGGGTCGCGCCCGCCTCCGCGTACCGTGAAGCGCGCGCCGCGCCGCACCGAGGGCACGCCTCGAGGAACGGGTGGGCGTACGCGGCGCAGACGGGACAGAAGAGACTCGCCGCGGTGATCGTCATCGCGCGCAGCGTACCGCGGCCGCATGCTGCCCGTGGCCGGCGCAGGGGGCGGCAGGGGACCGCCTCGCGCCGCGGCGTCAGGGGCGGTCGCCGCTCCCGTCGTGCTCCCGAAGGAACTGCTCGATCTCGGTGATCAGATCGTCCCCCGCCGGCCGGCGCGCCTCGTCGACCATCGCCTCCAGCCGCGCCACGTGGGCGGCGGTCGTCTCGTCGGCCGTGGTGGCGGCGTCGAGGCGGGCCAGCATCGTCGTGCCCTCGCTGCGGAGGGTGCCGGTCTCGATCTCGTGCTCGAGGTGGAGACCGACGAGGCGGAGCAGCTCGACGGAGGCCGGCGGATAGCTGCCGGTCACGTAGTGAGGAACCTGGGCGAAGTAGCCGATGGCCGGGATCCCGGACCGGGCGATCGCCACGTCGAGCATCGAGATCGCCGCAGCGGGGACGCGGAGGATCCCTTCGGGTCCCGGCTCGACGCCGCCCCGGAGCAACCCGCTCCGTGACTGGGTGCCCATCATCGTGACCGGCCGCGTGTGGGGCACGGCAGCCGGGATCGCCCCGAGGCTGATCCAGGTTGACACCTCGAGCCGGTGGGCCAGCTCCACCGTGGCCCGCTCCATCTCACGCCACCGGTAGTCGGGTTCCGGTCCCGAGAGGACGAGCACGTCGCGGGCGCCGAACCGGGCCCGGCGCAGGGCGAGTTCGGGCCAGGTCAGCCGGTCGGGTCGACCGTTCGCGATCTCGAGGGTGGGACGGCGTGCCCGGTAGTCGTAGAGGCGGTCGGTGTCGAAGGTGGCGATTGTCTCTGCGTCGGCGGCGAGTGCGGCGGCGGCCGTCGTCGCGGCGGAGCCGGCATCGAGCCAGCCGTCGAACGAGGCGACGAGGACCGGGGCGACGAGGTCACCGGGATCGCGCAGGTCGTAGAGATCCATGATCGAAGGATACGATCGCGACGGCCCGGGTGGGTCACGGGTCCGCCCGGTCACAGGCCTCTGGCCAGCCTCACCGTCAGACGGAGGACCTGCCCCCGAGGCCGGCGAAGGCGCCCGTCGTTCAGCCGCCGGCCACCACCCGGTCCACGAAGGAGCCCGTCGCCGGGTCCTTGAGGATCAGCTTGAACCTGCCGTCCGGGAGCAGCTCGCGCTTGATCACGACGTGACCGTCGTGGAGCTCCGGCACGACGGCGATCCGCGACGCGGTGGCGCCGCGCCAGTCCGGCAGGTCCACAGGCTCCCAGCGATCGCTCTTCCCGGAGCGGAAGGCCGCATCCAGGACGGCATTGACGACGTAGCCGTCGTAGAAGGTCTCCCGCGGAGGCCGGCCAGCGTCCATCGCATCGAACATGTCCGTGAACATGTCGGCGTAGCCGAGCTCCACCGCCTCGTCGCCGACCGGGAAGAGCCAGCCTGCGGATGTCTCGGCCTTCTCGGCGACGTAGCCGCTGCCGCCCCCGGCGGTGAACATCTCGTCGCCAGTCCGGAGGAAGTGGTTGAGCCAGATCGTGCCGGAGGTGCCGGCAACCTCGTCGCGCAGGTCCATCCCACCCCGGAACGTCCAGCTCACCTCAAACTGGCCGATCGCGCCCGACTCGAAGCGAACGAGGGCGATCGCGTTGTCTTCGTCCTCGATCGGGTGGACGAGCGTGTCCATGTGGCAGATCACCTCGACCGGGCGGTTGGCCTTGCCCACGAAGTTGCGGGCGATCTCGACGCAGTGGCAGCCGAGATCGATGATCGCGCCGCCGCCGGCAAGCCGGCCATCCCAGAACCAGGCCGAGTGGGGACCGGGATGCGCCTCGCGCGACCGCACCCACGTGACCTCGCCGACGGCGCCGGCCTCGACCGAGGCGATCGCCTTCAGGGTCTTCGGGGTGTAGCAGAGGTCCTCGAGGTACCCGGCGAAGACCCCCGCCCGTTCGACCGCCTCGAGCATCCGCCGGGCCTCGTTGGCCGTCCGGCCGAGGGGCTTCGTGCAGAGGACCGCCTTTCCCGCGCGGGCAACCTCGGTCACCGCTGCCTCGTGGAGGTGGTTCGGCAGAGCGACGATGACCAGGTCCGTCTCGGGGTGCTCGATCGCTGCCCGCATATCGGTCGTCGAATCGGGGATCCCCCAGCGCTCCTGGAACGCGGCGCCACGCTCCTCGCTGCGCGAGTAGACGACCCGGACCTCGTCGCGGCGGCGCTGGCCGTGGAGCGTCATCGTGTAGAAGTCGCCGATGAACCCGGTCCCGAGCAGCGTGATCGTGTGCGCCTTCATCGTTCGCAGGGCTCCTGTTGATCGTCGCGCTCGACGGTAGTGGCAGTGGACGGCGGGCTCCATGCCGATCGGCCGGTGGGCAACGACATTGTAGGAGCGACCCCGGCCCGGGACGCGTCCCCCGGGGGCGTCTCGGAACCGCCTCACGGCCCCTCCCGCCGACCACGGCCGTGAGGAGATCCTCGCGCAGGCGGTACACTCCGGGGAGTTCCGCGCCTCCCGGCGCGGCATCGCGAGGTACGGATGACGAAGCGATCCAGGCACGAGCGCGCCCAGCGCGCCGTCGAGACGGACCGGGTGCGCCAGATCGAGGCGTCCTGGGCCGCAAGCACCCCCTCCGCCGTGGCGCGCGAATTCGAGACGGCCGTCCGCGCGGCCCGTGCGCGCGGGCCGCTCCCGCCCCCGGAGGACATGGCCCCCGGGACGATGCCGAACCCGCCTCGGCCGGGCCACGAGCCGAAGCCGCCGAAGGTCGCGGCCAAGCCCCGGAGAGGCCGCTAGGTGGCCCGCAAGCGCAAGGTGGTCTACCCGCAGAAGCGAACGCCACCGAAGGCGCCTGCGTTCCCTCCCGGTGAGGCTCCCGTCGTGCGGACGAGCGTCGTGGCGATCGATCTCTCGGCGCGCCGCGGCCGCGACGGCCTCGCGGTGGGGCAGCGGGTCCGGATTCTCGGCACGGGGCTCTATACCGGCGAGATCGCCGTCATCGAGAAGCTCGGGGGATCGGTCGTCCCCGCGGCGACGGTTCGCACCGAGGCCGGCCGGAGCCGCCAGGTCCGGACGATCGACCTCGAGCCGGTGGCCGCCGAGGGCTGATCGCCGTCTGCCGGCATCGACAGGTCGCGTCGTGGCGCCGCTCCCGCGGCACCGGGCCGGCTCCAACGTGGTTCCGACGGGTCGAGTACACTCGGATCCTCTCGTGTTCGATGGGCGCTCCGGTCAGCGCCCCGGTTCCCCGAGCCGCCGACCCCGACTCACCTTGACGCCCTGACCGGGCCCCGCATGCGCGGGAGGGCCCCGCCAGGAGCATCTCCATGTCCTTCGATCGCCTCGGGCTGACGCCCGAGCTGCTTCGCGCCGTCGCCGATGAAGGCTACGTCGAGCCAACCCCCGTCCAGGCCGCGGCGATCCCGCTCGTCCTCGCCGGGCGCGACGTCCTCGCCGGCGCCCAGACCGGAACCGGCAAGACGGCCGCGTTCGTCCTCCCGATCCTCCAGCGCCTCAACGCTGACGCGCCGCGAACCGCCGATCGCCGCGAGCCCGCCCGTCGCCAGGTCCGGGTCCTTGTCCTCGCCCCCACGCGCGAGCTCGCGCTCCAGGTCGAGGAGAGCTTCCGGACGTACGGCGCCCACCGCCCCGTTCGCTCGGTCGCGATCTACGGCGGCGTCGGCTTCGGCCCGCAGGCCGGTGCGCTCCGGGCCGGCGCCCAGATCGTGGTCGCCACGCCCGGGCGCCTCCTCGACCACGCCAGCCAGCACACGATCGACCTCTCGCGGGTCGAGGTGCTCGTGCTCGACGAGGCCGACCGGATGCTCGACATGGGGTTCATCCGGGACATCCGGAAGATCCTCGCCCTCCTGCCCCCGCGCCGCCAGAACCTCCTTTTCTCGGCAACCTTCTCGGACGAGATCCGTGGACTCGCGGCCGGCATCCTCGACCGACCGTCCGAGGTGGACGTGGCCCCCCGCAACACCGCGGCCGCGCTCGTCCGTCAGCTGGTCCATCCCGTGGACCGCGAGCGCAAGCGCGAGCTCCTGAGCTCGCTCGTCCGGAGCCGGCGGCTCGACCAGACGCTCGTCTTCACCCGCACGAAGCACGGGGCGAACCGCCTCGCCGAGCAGCTCTCCCGCGACGGGATCGCGACGGCGGCGATCCACGGCAACAAGGGCCAGTCCCAGCGCGTCCGCGCCCTCGCCGACTTCAAGGCGGGGCGGGTCACCGTCCTCGTGGCGACCGACATCGCGGCCCGCGGCCTCGACATCGACGCCCTGCCCCACGTCGTGAACTACGAGCTGCCGATGGTCGCCCAGGACTACGTCCACCGGATCGGGCGGACCGGCCGCGCCGGCGTGGAGGGCGAGGCGATCTCGCTCGTCTGCGTGGACGAGGCGCCGCTCCTGCGCGACATCGAGAAGCTCCTCCGCCGGCCGATCGCCGTGGAGACCGTCGCGGGCTTCGAGCCCGACCGCTCGATCCGGCCCCAGGCGATCCAGCTCCGGTCCACGGAGCACCGCGCTCGCGGCGGTGCGAACGGCCGCCCCGGGGAACACGCCACCCGGCATCCCCGGCCGTCCCGGACGGAGCGCGTGGTCGTGACCGCGGCCGAGCACGCAGTCCACCTGGGCCAGGCGGCCCCGACGGGTCGCGCCGATCACGGCCGGCGGCCCGATGCGTCGCCGCGTGCTCGATCGCACCGGCCGGACTCTCGGAGCGGGGGAGTGCCTGCCCGGAGCGGGCACCCGGTCGAGCGGAGCACGGCCAGCCGGGAGCGGGCGACCACGATCCGCGAGCGGGACCCGCGCCCATTCGTGTCGATTCCGGGTGAGCGGTTCGCCCGGCGCGCCGTCCGCGAGGCCTGACCCGCGCCCGTCGCGTCGGGCCGTTACGCCGTCCCGGCCCGGGCCTTCTTCGTCTTGGCCGCCTTCTCCGTTCGGGCACTTCCGGCGGATGGCCGGATCGTGCTCTCGTGCCCGTCGTCCCAGCGGACGCGGTAGCGGGTCCCGTACGACGCCTCGATCACTTCGAGGATCTCGCCCTCGCGGGTGGCCTGTCCCACCCGCTCCGATTCGACGACGATCCGGTCTCCGGCCTTCGCGACCATCGGCCACCTCCTCGTGCTCGCTGGCCGGTGCGGGCAGGCCGCCCGCCGGCAACGCGTGCACTGTGGACAGCGTACGACCGCGGCACCCGTTCGGCTAGGGACCGAGGTCACGATCGGTGGATTGCGTCGGGACTTCGGGCGCAAACCTCGGAGCGCAAACCCCGGGTCGCGGACTTCGGGGCCGATGTCGCACCGGTTGGGGCGCTTCGGCCCTCCGCGACCGCGCCCTCGCCGCCTACCCTCGCAGGGTCGGGATCCGCCCGGATCGGCGGGCCGTGGATTCGAGGATGGCCCCATGAAGGTCTTGGTCAGCGCTGCGTCCAAGCACGGCTCCACCGGCGAGATCGCGAAGGCGATCGGCGAGACGCTCGAGAGCGCGGGATTCGAGGTCGCGGTGCTGCCGCCCGACGCCGTCACGAGCCTGGCTGGGATCGATGCCGTGGTGCTCGGGAGCGGCGTCTACGTGGGCCACTGGATGGAGCCGGCGAAGCATCTCGTCGAGCGATTCGAAGCCGAGTTCGCGGGCCTGCCCGTATGGCTGTTCTCGAGCGGTCCCGTCGGGGACCCGCCGAAGCCCATCGAGGAGCCGGCGGACCTCGCCGAGATCCAGGCGGCGACCGGCGCCCGCGGCCACCGCCTCTTTGCCGGGGTCGTGGACAAGGGCCGGCTCGGCCTCGGCGAGAAGGTGATCCTCTCCGCCGTCCGCGCGCCCGAGGGTGACTATCGCTCGTGGGACGAGATTCGGGCCTGGGCGGGCGAGATCGCCGCGGAGCTGGCGGCGTCCTGACGGGCACCGCTCCGGTGTCGGACGCTATGGCAGGTCCCTCGCGGGACCACGAGGTCGCGACCGACGTGGCTGTCGGCCCCTGGCGGCGCACGGGTCGGCGGGTCGCCTACGGGAATCCCTGGATCGACGTCTGGCACGACGACGTGATCCGGCCCGACGGGAGCGCCGGGATCTACGGCGTCGTCCATTTCCGCAACGCCGCGGTGGGGGTCGTCGCCCTCGACGCGGACGACCGCATCCTCCTCGTCGGCCAGCACCGCTACCCGCTCGACACCTGGTCGTGGGAGGTGCCGGAGGGCGGTGCCCCAGAGGGGGAGGATCCGCTCGAGGGGGCACGACGCGAGCTTCTCGAGGAGACCGGCGTGGCGGCCGGAACGTGGCGCGAGCTCGGCCGCGCCCACCTCTCGAACTCGGTGACCGACGAGGCCGCGGTCCTCTTCCTTGCCACGGATCTCGCGCCGGGCAGGGCGGCGCCGGAGGCAACCGAGGAGCTGGAGGTCCGCTGGGTCGCCTTCGAGGAGGCCGTCGCGATGACGCTCGACGGCCGGATCACCGACGCCCTCGCGATCCTCGGCATCCAGCGAGTCGCCCTCGAGCGGGCTGCCGGCCGCGGCTGACGTTCGCCCGGCTGCGCTGGCCCGAACAGGAGGCGACGACGCGGCCGCCCGATCTCGTTTGCATCGAGTGCAACATCGAGCGCATGACCGCCGTCGGTGCGCCCGTCTGAGTCTCCGCGGGCTCCGCTGATCGTGCACGAGCGGCCCGTATCACCTCGAACGGTCGAGTGCTTGCGTCCGCTGGAAGGATCCGACCCGCGCAGCACGCCGGGACGTCCTCGCAGCCCCGCCGTGCGCCAGGTGTTGCACCGGGTGCAACCGGCTGGACCCGACGTGCCG
>JBBSAS010000007.1:0-17464 GCA_038252055.1 Candidatus Limnocylindrales bacterium | reverse complement strand
TCTACACCGACATGCTGATGACCGCCCGAACGGCGTATCGCGACACCGTGGCCGCCACCGAGACCTGGCTTCGCGATCACGGCCGCGAGGCCACCGGCGAGCTCCGCGAGGGCGACCCGGCCGACCAGCTCCGGCAGGCCGCGAGCGATCCGGCCGGTGACCTGATCGTCGTGGGGTCGCGCGGCTACGTCGGGATCACCCGGCTGGTGATGGGCAGCGTCGCCCACGCCGTGCTGACCCACGCCCACTGCTCGGTCCTCGTGGTGAAGAGCGCGCACGACGCCCACTGAGCGCGTCCCCGGGTTGCCCGGCCGTCGCGTGGCGCACCCTGACCGCGCCAGACGCTACTGGGCGGGCTGCGGTTGCGCGCCCGCGCGGGGCCGCAATGCCCGGGCCTGGCGCCATCAGCGGGTGCGCACCACCCGGATGACCTGCCGCAGGCTGGGGGGCTGGCCGTAGAGGAGGACGCCCGCCGCGTAGACCCGGGCCGCCACCACGAGCGCGACGAGGATCGCGGCCACGAGCAGGGCCACGGCGAGGACGAGCTCCCACGGCTCCACGGTGCCGACGACGAGGCGGGTCAGCATGAGGTAGGGGCTGAAGAACGGCAGCCACGAGAGCGGGGCGACCCACGGCGCACCCGGTGCGGTCGACGCGAAGAAGGCCGCGAAGTAGGCGACGAACGAGAGGAGGAGCATCGGCATCGAGACCTGCTGGACGTCCTCCTGGCGGCTCACGAGCGAGCCCGCGGCGGCGTAGGCGAGGGCGCTCAGGACGAACCCGAGGAGAAAGAGGACGGCGAACGCGGCGAGGATCGACGGGGTGAGGCCGGCCAGCGGCGCGGCGCCCCCGTCGTCGCCGAGGATGGCCTGCGCGAGCGGACCCTGGAGGGCGACCACCAGGCCGGCCGGCAGGACGATCGCCGCGAGCTGGGTGAGCCCCGCACCGCCGACCCCCGCCACCTTCCCGGCGAGCATCTCGCCGGGGCTCGCCGCGTTGAGCATCACCTCCATCACGCGGCTCGACTTTTCCTCGGCGACACTCCCGGCCACCCACATTCCGTAGGTCACCGAGGTCGTGAAGACGATGATGACGAGGATCGTGGCCAGCACCTGGCGGCTCGCCGCGTCGAGCTCGCTGCCTCCCGGCGATCCACCGCGGCCCATATCGGTGACGGTGAAGTCCCCGACGAGGCCCTGCGCCTCGTCGGCGCGGATGCTCGCCGCGATTGCCACGGCGACAAGCTGGAAGAGGACCGCCTGGCGGCCGCCCGGGTTCGCGGTCACGTACTCGAAATCGAGGCGGCCCTCCGGGGCTCGGGTCAGGACGAGGAGCCCGTCGAGCGACCCGTCGGCCACCGAGGCCCGTGCGGCGGCCACGTCGCCGGCATCCACGAGGCTGAACTCGTAGGTCTCCGACGCCGTGGGATCGAGACTCGCCCCCGCGTTGAGGACGATTTCGAGCGAGCGCCTCGTCAGCTCGGCGGTGCGGGCATCGGGCGCGCTCGCGGCGATCCGGGTGACCGACTCGCGGTCGAGGACGCGGATCGCGAGGGGCGCCAGCGCCGCCAGGCCGGCCACGATCGCGAGGATCACCGTCGAGATCGCGAAGGCGCGGCTCCGGACACGGACGCGGAACTCACGCCCGGCGACGAGGCGGGCGTTGCGGAGGAAGACCGGGGCGGGGTCCGGGCGGCGCACGGGCGCAGTCTGCCGCACCCGGCGCGGCGGCGCCTACAATTCCGTCATGACTTCGAGCTACCTGCGCGGCGACGACCTCACGGCGCCCGTCCGCATCCACGCCGACCGCGCGGCGCAGACCGTCCGGATCGAATGGGCGGACGGTCACGTCACCACGTACAGCTTCGAGGAGTTGCGCTGGCTCTGTCCGTGCGCGTACTGCCGCGGCGAGGCCGGCCAGCCGGGCTGGCTCGACGCCAACCCCACCCTGACCGCGGAGCAGACGCGTCTCACCTCGATCGATCCCGTCGGGGGGTACGCGATCGCCCCGACCTGGGGCGATGGGCATCACACGGGCTACTACCCGTACACGGCACTGCGCGCGATGTGCCCATGCGCGGCGTGCACCGAGGCGCGGGCCGAAACGGGACGCCCGAGTCCGCCCGACGCGGGATCCTGACCCCCCATCGCGGCTCGCCCGGCACCCCCGGGGCGTTCACATCCGCGTGCTACGATCGCTGATCCGCATCGTCCCACGAAGGACCCACCCCGCCCGCCATGACCACCGTCCGCGCCCGCCCCGCTCGCTCCGGAAGTCGTCGGCGCCACGCCGCGCCGCCGTACCTCAACCGCGAGCTCTCCTGGCTCGACTTCAACGCGCGCGTCCTCCACGAGGCGCGTGACGGGCGCAATCCGCTCCTGGAGCGGGCGAAGTTCCTCGCGATCTTCGCCTCGAACCTCGACGAGTTCTTCCAGGTCCGCGTCGCCGGCCTGATGGAGCAGGTCGCGGCCGCGAGCGCGAAGCGTTCCCCGGATGGCCGAACGGCCGGCGAGCAGCTCATCGAGATCCGGGACCGGGTCCAGGATCTCGTCACGGAGCAGGGCCGCCTCCTCGGGGAGGTGCGGGCCGGACTGGCCGCGGCCGACGTCTCGCTCGTCGACCACGCGGCGATCCCCGAGCACCACGCCCGGCTCCGCGAGCGGTACCTCGAGGAGCTCTTCCCGGTCCTCACCCCGCTCGCGGTGGCGTCCGGGCACCCCTTCCCGTACATCAGCACGCTCAGCCTCTCCCTCGCGATCACCGTGGCCGACCCCGACACCGGCGAGGAGCGCTTCGCCCGCGTGAAGGTCCCACCGATCCTGCCCCGCCTCGTCGAGGTCGAGCCCCGCGTTTACGTGCCCCTCGAGCAGGTCATCGCCGCGAACCTCGACACACTCTTCCCCGGCGTCCCGGTAGTCGAGGCGCACCTCTTCCGGGTCACCCGCGACGCGGATTTTGACGTGGAGGAGGACGAGGCCGGCGATCTGCTCTCGGCGATCGAGCACGAGCTTCGCCGCCGCCGCTTCGGTTCCGCCGTCCGCCTCGAGGTCGAGGAATCGATGCCGGCCCGGATGCGCGAGTTCCTCCTCGAGGGCATCGGCCTTCATTCGGCCGACCTCTACGAGGTGCCGGGGCTGCTCGACATGACGTGCCTCTGGCAGCTCGCCGGACTCGACCTGCCGGACCTGCACGACCCGCCGTGGACCCCGGCGGTGCCGGCCCGGCTCGTCCCCCAGGACGGCGGCGAGCGGATGGACGTCTTCGCCGCGATCCGGCAGGGCGACATCCTCGTCCACCACCCCTACGAGTCGTTCACGGCTTCTGTCGAGCGGTTCATCACCCAGGCAGCCGACGACCCGGACGTCCTCTCGATCAAGCAGACTCTCTACCGGACGTCGGGCGACTCGCCGATCGTGCGCGACCTCATCCGGGCGGCCGACCAGGGCAAGCAGGTGGTGGTCCTCGTCGAGATCCAGGCCCGCTTCGACGAGGAGGCCAACATCGTCTGGGCCCGCAAGCTCGAGCAGGCGGGTGCCCACGTCGTCTACGGCCTCCTGGGTCTCAAGACCCACAGCAAGGTCGCCCTTGTCGTCCGGCGCGAGGGATCGGGGCTGCGCCGCTACCTCCACCTCGGAACGGGCAACTACAACCCGAAGACGGCCCGGATCTACACCGATCTGGGCCTCCTCACCTGCCGGCCCGAGCTCGGCGCGGACTCGACCGACCTCTTCAACTTCCTGACCGGGCTCTCCCGCCAGCAGGGCTTCCGGCGCCTCCTCGTGGCGCCGGACACGCTGCGGCCGCGGATCCGCGACCTGATCCTGCGCGAGGCCGAGCACGCCCGGGCGGGACGGCCCGCCCGGATCGTCGTCAAGGTCAACGCCCTGGTGGACCCCGAGATGATCGAGCTCCTCTACCAGGCCAGCGAGGCGGGCGTCGACATCGATTGCATCATCCGGGGTGCCTGCAGCCTCCATCCGGGCCTGGCCGACCGCTCGGCGCGAATCCGGGTCCGCTCGATCATCGGCGAGTTCCTGGAGCACAGCCGGATCCTCGGCTTCGCCAACGGCGGTCGCCAGGAGTGGTACACCGGCTCGGCCGACCTCATGGAGCGAAACCTCGACCGCCGGGTCGAGGTCGTCTTCCCCATCGAGGACCTCGAGGCCCAGGCGCGGATCGCCGAGATCATCGAGGTCATGCTTGCCGACGATCGTCGGTCGTGGCAGCTGGGCGCCGATGCGACGTGGCGGCGCACCGAGGAAATCCTCGCCGCGAGCGGGACACAGGACACCTTCGCGATCCTGAAGGAACGTGCCCTCGAAGCCGCCGAGGCGGCCGTCGAGCCGCCGCCGCCGGGTCCGCCGAGCGGCTCGCTCGACCCGCGGGCGTAGGGGCGCGCGTGACTGCCGAGGGGATCGAGGTCGAGCTCAAGTACCGGGTCGCGGACGCCGCCGCTGCGACGAGGCTCGCGAGCGTCCGGGCCCTCGGCTCGTTCCGGGCCGCGGGACGGGTTCGGCGCGTCGTGATCGAGGATCGCTACCTCGACACGCCCGGGGGTGCGCTGCGCGCGGCGGGGCATGCCGTTCGGCTGCGGCAGGGACTGTCCGGGGTCATCGTCTCGGTCAAATCAGCCGGAGAGGCGACCGGTGCGCTCCACCGGCGCGCCGAGGTCGAGGGTCCCGCGACCACCTCCCTCGACCCGCACGACTGGCCCCCGTCGCCGGCCCGCCGCATCGTCCTGGAGCGGGCGGGCGCCGAGCCGCTCGTCGAGCTCGTCGCGGTCCGACAGGCGCGGCGGGTGCGGGCCGTCGCCAACGAGACAGCCGAGGCGGAGCTCTCGCTCGACGAGGTGGAGGTGATGCTCGGCGACCGGGTGATCGACCGGTTCACGGAGCTGGAGGTGGAGCTCCGGCGCGGCCCGACGGAGTCGCTCGGGGCGCTCGCCGCGGTCCTTGCCGGCGACCCGGACCTGGCCCCGGAGCGATCCTCGAAGCTCGAACGCGCCCTCCAGGCCGTGGAGCGGGTTCGCGCCGGGACGCCGGACCAGGTGGCCGGCACCGGGTCCGCTGCCTCGGCCGGCAGTCCCGCCGCCCGGGGCGACGCGCCTGCCGCGGGCGGGGATGGGTCTGCTGCGACGGATGGCGAGGCAGCGATGCCGCCCCGAACGCCAGGTGACGGGGCCCCGCCCCCGGCCACGGAAGCCCCGCGGCAGGTCGTCGAGCCGCCCCGCCTGGCGGCGGGCAAGTCGCCCGGGGTCACCCCCGACGACGTCCTCGCCGAGGCCGGGCGGAAGGTCCTCCGCTTCCACTTCGCCCGGATGCTCGCCCGCGAGGCGGGAACGCGCCGCGGCACGGACGACGAGGACCTCCACGGCATGCGCGTCGCGACCCGCCGGATGCGGGCCGCGTGGCGGGTCTTCGGCGACGGCTTTCGTCCGAGCCGGACGAGCCGGCTCCGGGGGAGGCTGCGCGTCGTGGCGGGCCGGCTCGGCGCGGTCCGGGACCTCGACGTCCTCATCGATGCCGCCGCGGCCCACCAGTCGGACCTGGGCGCCCGCGACGCGGCCGCCTTCGAGCCCCTCGTCGCGGCATGGCGTGCCGAGCGGACCGTCGCCCGGACGGTCCTCCTCCGGGAGCTCGACAGCGACGCCTACCTTCGCCTCGTCGAGGAGTACCGCGTCTTCGTCGCCACCGAGGGCGCCGGGGCCACGGCCCTCGTCAGCCCCGTCGCCCCGCATCGCGTCCGGGACACCGCCGGTTCGCGGATCTGGCTCGCCTACGAGCAGGTGCGGGCCTACGAGGCGGTCCTCCGCTGGGCCGACATCGAGACCGTTCACCAGCTCCGGATCGCGGCGAAATGGCTCCGCTACACCCTCGAGTTCTTCCGCGAGGCGCTCGGCCCCGAGACGGAGCCCCTCATCACCCGCGTCGTCGCGCTCCAGGACCACCTCGGCTGGCTCCACGACGCGGACGTCACGATCTCGCTGACCCGGCAGTTCCTCGTCGCGAACGCCGGCGCGCTCTCGCGCGACCAGGCGCGGGTGATCGCCGCATACCTCGTCCTTCGGGAACGTGAACTTGCCCGCCTCCGCAGGACGATGTCCGGCCCGTGGCGGGCGGTCAGCAGCGTGACGTTCCGGCGACTGCTCGGGCGGGCGGTCGCCGCCCTCTGACCGGCGCCGAGTTCGTGCCGGACGCGAGCTCGGCCACGCGGCCGGCCGCTGCCCGGCCGCTGCCCCGGGGGCTACGCCCGGCGCTCCACCCGCTGGCCCTCGGCGTCGAAGAGGTGCGTTGAGCCTTCCGGGATGCGGATGCCGATCTTCTCGCCCTCGCGGGTGACGCCGTGGACGTTCGTCCGAACCATGCAGGGGACACCGTCGAGGAGGACCGAGACGAAATCCTCCGCCCCGATGTCCTCGACGAGGTCCACCACACCGACGAGGGCGCCGGCCTCGTCCGGGGGCACGAAGGCGAGGTCCTCGGGACGGATCCCGAGCGTCACGTTGGAGCCGGCCGCGAGCTCACCCCAGTCGGCGCCGATCGGCACCGTCACGGGACCGCGGACCCGCAGCCCGCCGTCCGCGGTTTCGACCGAGCCGGCGAAGAGGTTCATCTGGGGCGAGCCGACGAACGTCGCGACGAACGTGTTGGCCGGCTTCGCGTAGATCTCGGCGGTCGTCCCGACCTGCTGCACTGATCCTGACCGCAGCACGACGATCCGATCGGCCATCGTCATCGCCTCGACCTGGTCGTGGGTCACGTAGACCGTCGTCCGCCCGACCCGGCGGTGGAGCTTAAGCAGCTCGCTCCGCATCTGGACCCGGAGGAGAGCATCGAGATTCGAAAGTGGCTCGTCCATGAGGAAGGCGACGGGGCGGCGGATGATCGCCCGTCCGAGCGCCACCCGCTGGCGCTGGCCACCGGAGAGCTGTTCCGGGAGCTTCTTCAGCTGGTCGCCGAGCTCGAGGAGGTCGGCGACCTCGCCGACGAGCCGCTTGACCTCGTCCTTCTTCGAGCCCCGCATCTTGAGCGGGAAGCCGATGTTCGACTCCACGGTCATGTGCGGGTAGAGCGCGTAGTTCTGGAAGACCATCGAGACGTCGCGGTCGCCGGGGCGGATGTAGTTGCTCAGGCGCCCGTTGATGTAGATCTCGCCGTCGGTCGCATCCTCGAGCCCGGCGACGATCTTGAGGAGCGTGCTCTTCCCGCACCCCGACGGCCCGAGGAGCACGACGAACTCGCCCGGTTCGATCTCGAGCGAGACGTCGGCGAGCGCCATCACCGTGTCATACCGCTTGCCGACGCCCACGAGCTCGATCGCGTAGGGGACGTCGATCGGCGGTGGGGCGAGGACGCTCGGCGTCTCGGCAGGGGTGGCCGGCGTGGTCGTCATTGCTTCAGCGCTCCTGCGATGGACCGCGCCTGGAACTGGCGCTGGAGAAGGAGGAAGAACGTCGCGAGCGGAACCATCGACATGACGGCTGCCGCCGACCAGAGCCCGTAGTTGACCGAGGTCATGTTGCGCAGCGTCGAGACACCGACCGTCATCACCTGGAGATCCTCGCTCCGCACCGCCACGAGCGGCCAGATGAAGCTGATGTACATGTCGGTGAAGGTGATGATCGCGAGGACCACGAGGCCCGGTTTCACGAGCGGCAGGATGATCCGGCGATAGATCCCGAACTCGGAGACGCCATCGAGCCGCGCCGCGTTCTCCAGGTCCCGCGGGAGCCCGAGGATGAACTGGCGCATGAGGAAGATCCCGAGCGGGTTCGCCAGGGGCGGCAGGATCAGGGCCAGGTACGTGTCGGTGATCCGCAGGGTGTGGGCAACGACGAAGAGCGGGATGATGATCGCACCGTAGGGGACGAGGAGCATCGCGATCATCAGGTAGAAGAGCGGCGTCCGGCCGGTGAAGTCGAGCTTCGCGAACGCGTAGCCGGCCAGCGAGTCGAGGAAGAGCTTGAGGACGGTCACGATCGTCCCGACCGCGAGCGTGTTGAAGAGCCAGCGCGGGAACGGGCTCTCGGTGAGCAGGCGCTCGTAGTTGCCGAAGTAGGCCGGGTTCGGAATCCACTGCGGTGGATACTCGAAGAGGCGAGCGGAGTCCTTCAGCGAGGCCGCGACGACGAAGATGAACGGCATGACGAGGATGATCACCATGCCGATCAGGAGCAGATGCGACACGACCCGCTCCACCCGGCTGGGCTGATCGATCGAACCCCGCGCGAAGAGACGCTCGAAGAGTGTCGGGACGTACGGGCTGCGGGGGGGCCGGGAGGATCGCGTCTCGGTCGTCATCTCAGGACCGCTTCGGCTCGCGGAGGAGCCGCAGGTAGGAGACGGTCATCAGGAGGATCACGACGAGGAGCACCACCGAGATCGCCGCGGAGATCCCGATCCGGCCCAGGCCGAAGGCGTAGTACCAGACGAAGTAGACGGCCGTGGTCGTGGCCGTTCCCGGGCCGCCCTGCGTGAGGATCAGGATGATGTCGAAGACCTGGAGCGCCCAGATCGTCGCCATCACGATCGCGAGGAGTCCGATCCGGCGGATGCCGGGGAGCGTGACGTGGCGGAAGCGCTGGAAGGCATTCGCCCCATCGAGATGGGCGGCCTCGTAGAGCTCACGGGGGAGGCCGATGAGGGCGGCGAGGAAGAAGATCGCCCAGTACCCGACGTTGCGCCAGATGTCCGCGGCCGCGACGATCGGGAGGGCGGTCCCGGCGGAGAGCCAGTTCACCGGGTCCTGTCCCGCGGACCGGAGGATGGTGTTGAAGAGGCCGAAGTCGGGATGGGTGACGAAGGTCCAGATGAGGCCCACGACGACGCCCGGCACGAGGACCGGGAAGTAGATGAAGAACCGGTAGACCGCGGCACCTCGCTTGACCCGACCGAGCATGAGGGCGAGCAGGATGGCGACGACGATGATCACCGGGACCGACATCAGCGCGAACATGATCGTGTTGAGCAGCACCGTGGGCGCCTCGAACGAGCCCACGACCTGCTGGAGGTTCTTGAGCCCGACGAACTTGCTCTCCCCGATCAGGTTGCCGGTGCGGGTGCTCCACCAGAAGACACCGACGACCGGGATCAGGAGGAAGGTCACGAAGAAGACGCCGACGGGGGCGACGAACGCCCAGCCGGTCAGGTTCCGGCGCAGCTGGCGCCGAAAGCGCAGGCGGCGGTGCTCTTCGGGGGTCAGCCGTGCCCGGTGCTCGGACCGGGCACGGCTGGGGACGGCGGTGGTAGTGGCCACGGATCCCTCGACTGAGGCTCATGTCGCGTCGTGTCGGGCAGCTCAGCCGACGGGGCGCGCGATCAGAACTCCATGACCTCCTTGGTGATTGCCTCGGCGTTCTTGATGGCCTCCTCCGCCGAGATCTCGCCGGTGTAGGCCCGCTCGATCTGCGGGTTCACCCGGTTGGCGATGAGGCCGAACTCGGCGAACTCCTCCATCCAGACGCCGTACTGCTGGAGCTCCGGCAGGACGGCCCTCAGCTGCGGGGCCACGAGCTCGTCGTAGCCGAAGTCCGGCTTGAACGCATCCTCGTTTGACGGGTAGCAACTCGCCGTGCCGGCGTAGTACGCGGCCTGCTCCCCGGACGTCCAGAACTTCAGGACCTCCCAGGCAACCTGCGGCGCAGGCGTCTTCTTGCCGATCGCGTACGAGCCGGTGTTGAGGACCGTGGCGCGGGAGACCGGGCCGGGGGGCCACGCCTTCATGGCCCACTCGAAGGTGACGTCCCGCTTCATCATCGAGGCCGCGAACGAGGAGTCCATCCCGAGGACGGCGATCTTCCCGCCGGCGAAGGCGTCCTGTCCGGTCGTGTAGTCGTACTTTCCGAGCGGCGCCGAGGACTTGTCCTTGAGGAAGAGATCCACCATGTCCTGGGTGGCCTTGATGACGTCCGGGGTGTTGACATTCGGCGCCGTGCCGTCTGCGTTCAGGTAGCTGCCACCGGCCGAACGCAACCGCCCGTACCACTCGACCCACGGATGCGCCGCGAGGGCGATCCCGAACTCGTCCTTCGCCGGGTCGGTCATCTTCGCGAGGCAGGCGACGAAGGTGTCCCAGCTCTCGACGAATGTCTCGTCGAAGCCGGCGGCCTTCACCTTGTCCATGTTGACGAAGAGCCCGTTCTCCTGGAACCAGAGGAACGGGAGCGCGGTCGGCTTCGGGGTCAGCCGCCAGAGCCGCTCGATGGCCGCGTACTTCGCCTTCTCCTCGGCGAAGCAGGGGTCGTTGACGAGCGGCCCGATGTCGAGGAAGTTCGCGTCCTCGGAGCCGAACAGGAGGGCGTCGGCCTCACCGAGGTAGTAGAGGTCGTGGGCGCCATCGACGAGGGACGTCTGGATGTCCGTCGGCGACGTGTACCAGTCGAAGAGCTTGAACGAGAACTTGACGTTCGGGTACGTCTTGTTGAACGCCGCGGCGATCGTCTCCTGGACCTCCATCTCCCGGTCTGTGAACGGCCCGGTGAGGAAGCGCATCTCGGCCTCGACGTTCGGGTCGAGCGGGGCACACGCCGCGCCGCCCGCGTCGGTCGCCCCGGGCGCCGCGGTGCCGGGCGCCATCGTCGCGGAGGCCGACGGGGCGCTCGTCGCGCTGTCGGAGCAGGCGGCCAGGATCGCCCCGGCGGCGCCCACCGACAGGCCCATCGCGAGCATCCGGACGATGAACGTCCGCCGCGTGATCGTGCCGGCCTTGTAGGCATCTGCGAGATCCGAGACCCCGTGGTTCCGAACAGGATCAGTCATCGGCCTGTCTCCTCCATCGTTGTCGAGCGCGGTCCTCCCAGCATGGCCTGTTGGTCAGCCAGTGCGAGAACGGCGATACCTTGCGCTGTCGGGCACGGCCGTGTCAAGTGCAATCGGCCCCGCGAACCCCGGACGACGCGCTCGCTCCACGACGACGCGCCGTGGCGCCGGCAGGACTCGTGGACGCAGACAGCCATGGCACAATGGGCACTGTCAACTGGTCAACCAGGCCGAGGGAGGACTCCATGCCAAGACCCATTCGAGACCGTGACGCAACCTCGCCCGCGGCGTCGCTGCGCGTGCACCCGACCAATCCCCGCTATGTCACCGACGGCTCCGGGCGGGCGCTCCTCCTCACCGGGTCGCACACCTGGCTCTCGCTCCAGGACGGCGGGACGAGCGACCCGCCGCCGCCATTCGACTACGAGCGCTATCTTGACTGGCTAGAGGCCAAGGGCCACCGCTTCTTCCGGCTCTGGGTCTGGGAGCAGCCGCGCTGGCTGGCCCACCGGACCGACGACGACTACTACATCGATCCCGTCCCCTACGCGCGGACGGGCCCCGGGCTCGCCGCCGACGGCAAGCCGAAGTTCGACCTGACGAAGTTCAACGACGCGTACTTCGCGCGCCTCCGCGAGCGGGTCGAGGCGGCCGGCCGGCGGGGCATCTACGTCGCGGTCATGCTCTTCCAGGGCTGGAGCATCGAGCCGAAGGCGTGGTACCTCTCCGGCGGCCTCAACCCGTGGCGGGGCCACCCGTTCCACCGGGACAACAACGTGAACGGGATCGACGGCGACCCGGCGGGGGCCGATCACGGGATCCTTACCCACACGCTCGCGATCCCGGAGGTCTGGGAGCTCCGCAAGGCGTACGTCCGCCGCGTCGTCGAGACGGTGGCGGACCTCGGCAACGCGGCCTACGAGATCGTCAACGAGGACGATGCCACCGAGGAGAACTCGGCCTGGCAGGACGCCGTCGTCGACTTCATCCACGCGACGGAGGCGGAGCTCGGGCAGCACCATCCAGTCCTGCGCTCCATGCAGTGGCCCGGCGTCGAGAGTCACGAACCGATCTTCGCGAGCCCGGCGGAGATGATCGCCCTCAACTCCCCTGCCCAGCACGGCTTCGGCTTCGAGGATTACCGGAACGATCCGCCGATCGCCGATGGGCGGAAGGTCATCGTCCTCGACACCGACCACCTCTGGGGGATCGGCGGGACCGTGACGTGGGTCTGGCGCGCCGTCATGCGCGGCCACAACCCGATCTTCATGGACCCCTGGGAAGACGACTTCGTCGTCCACGGGCCCTTCGAGGTCGGAGCGCGCGACGCGATGACCGTGGCCCGGGAGCTCTGCGACCGCTTTGACTTCGCGCGGTTCACCCCGCGGACCGACGTCGCCACGACCCGGTTCGCTCTTCGTGCGGACGACGACGGGACGATCATCGCGTACGAGCCGAACGGGGAGATGTTCACGGTCGATCTCGGATCGCCGGATGCGAGCTTCGCGGTCGAGTGGGTCCATCCGACCACCGGGCTCGGACAGCGGGGCGCGCCGGTCACGGGCGGCCTCGTCCTCCTGCAGCCGCCCTTCGCGGTCGGCGGCATCGCGATCCTGACGCCGGCGCGGGAGGGAGCAGGAGCATGAGCGGCGGCGGGAGGGTCGAGGGGAAACGGGCGATCGTCACCGGCGCCGGCACCGGGATCGGCCGCGCCACCGCGATCCTCTTCGCCCGGGAGGGGGCGAAGGTCGGCCTGATCGGCCGGCGCGAGGAGAAGCTCCGGGAGGTCGCCGAAACGATCGCCACCGCCGGGGGGACGTCGCTCGTCCTCCCCTGCGACGTGGGCAGCGAGGAGCAGGTCGCTGCCGCGTTCGGCCGTGTCGAGGCGGAGTGGGGCGGCCTCGACGCGACCGTCGGCGTCGCCGGGATCGAGCCATGGGGGCTCCCGCCGGGCCAGGGCGACGACCGGGTCGACCGCCTCGAGCTCGCGGTCTGGAAGCGGGTCATCGACAACAACCTCACGGGGATGTTCCTGACCCTCAAGTACGCCGTCCGGGCGATGCTCCGGACCGGCGGCGGGGCGATCGTCGTCACCGGCTCCCCGACCGGGCTCTACGGGTTCGCCCTTGGCGAGGATGCCTACAGCTCGAGCAAGGCCGGCTGCCACGGGCTCGCCCGGGTGGTCGCGAACGAGGTGGCCCGGGACGGGATCCGGGTCAACGTCGTCGTGCCCGGCCTCATCGACACGCAGGTGAACGCGAGCCTCTTCACGAACCCGGCGGAGCTCGAGGCGTACTGCCAGGTCATCCCGATGCGCCGCGGGGGAAGCCCCGAGGAAGTCGCGGGGATGAACCTCTGGCTCTGCACGCCGGAGGCGTCGTACTGCTCCGGCGCCGAGTTCGTCGTGGACGGGGGCTGGACCTCGGTCTGAGACGAGACAGGCGGTCCGTGCGGCCGCCGCCCCCGTCAGGCTCGCCGCTCCAGCGTCGCGATCGCGTAGGGCGACAGGTCGAGGGCAATCGCGCCCGTCGCCTGGCGCCCGTCCACGTGGGCCCGGAACACGTCCGGGTCGGCGGCGGCGCGCTCGAGGCTCCCCTCCGCGAGGAATCGGCTCGTCGTCTCGCCCGACCCGGGCAGCCGGATCGAGACCCGGGTCGCCTCCGGGCGCAGGTTGGCGACGATCACGCGGACCGTCTCGCCGTCGCGGAGGGCGAGTGACGCGAGGCCGGGCGGGGACGCCGCCGGGAGCACGCTCGGCCGGCCGCGGAAGCCCCGCAGGTCCGCCAGGACGTGGAACGCCGGGAGCACGGCGCCCGGCGCAATCCCGCGGTCCGGGACGCCCTCCTGCCGCGCCCCGATCACCCCGGCGATCCCGGCCCACTCGCGGAGCGTCACGGCGTCCACCCCCGGCCGGGCGAGCGATGCGAGGGCGCCGAGCGTCCACGCGGCACCGAAGAGCGTCGGCTGGCGCCGATCGAGCCCGTACGGGAGGCCGTCGGGGCCGGGGGGCGTCGGGCCGGTCGCCCAGAGATTGAAGGGGTATGCGATCCCCACCGGCCCGATCGCGAGCGGCCGGCCGGCCGCGATCGCGAGCCCGCTCGACACCTGGTCGGCGAGCGTCGTGACGTTCTCCATCACCGTCGCGTCGTCGACCGCGTGGGCCTGCGGGCTCATCCCGAAGGCGACGAGGTCGAGCAGTGTGACCGGCACCGGCTTCATGTTCAGGAGGTCGAACCAGGACCACGACCCGCCGCCGATCGCGGCCGCGAGGTCGAGCACCTCGGCCGCGGCCCGCAGTTCGATCGCCCCGGCCTTCGTCGTCACCTGGGAGGTTCGATCGTAGACGAGCATCCGGGCGGGGCTGATCCCCAGGGCGTGGGCGTGGCCGAGCGCTTCCTCGATCCCGGTCCCCTCGGGGTCTGAGACGAGGACGAGCTCGATCGGGGCGCCGATCGCAGCTGCCTGCTGCCGGCCATCGGCGAGCTGCCGGGCGACCGCGACCGCCTCCCCGTCGGCGTCCACCTCCACCCGGAGATGGTCGGGCGCGGCCGCGCGGAGGCGGGACGCCGCCCCGGAGGGCACGGAGACCGCCGGCCCGACGGCGCCGAGCCCGATCGCCGGCAGCGGGCAGAGAACGTCATCCCCCACCTCGATCGCCCGCCGGCGGGCACGCCGGGTGGACCGGGCAGGGAGGACGACCGAGATCGTCACCGACTGGCGGATCGCGTCACCGGCCTCCACCCGGACGGGGTAGGTCAGGCAGAGCGGCGTGCAGTACGTCTTGAACGACGCGTCCCCGAAGTTGCGCTGGTCCTCCGTCTCGAAGAGCTCGCCCTCGAAAGCGATCCGCAGGGTCGCCCCGGAGGCGAGCGGCTGGCGGATCTCCCGGATGTTGTTGAACGTCGAGACGGTTGCGATGCGGAGGGGAAACGACCCCTGGAAGGATCCCCACGGCGTCGTGATCTCGAGCGGCGTTCCGGCAAAGGCGCGGGGGTGGACGACGCCGAGCCCGATCCGGGCGCGCAGGAACGCGTGGCGGACGAGTCCGTCGAAGGCAAACCGGATGGTCCCGTCCGGATCGCCGTCGATCCGCCCGTCCCAGGCGAAGTCCACGTCGCCGCGGACGTGCTCCACGCGGAGGTGTGCCGCGAACGAATCGCGGTGCTCGACCACCTCCTGGGAGACGATCGTCGGGAGAATCGTGTCCCAGTCCGGGTCGCGGACGGAGACCGCCACGCCCCGGACGAGCTCCTCGTCGCCGAGGGTGATCCATCGCAAGGCCCCGCCGTCGAGGGTGACCGCGAGAGGCCCGGCCCGCAGGACCCGCGGGGGGCAGGACCCCTCGTGCGCCGGAGACTGCTGATCCGTCTCGTGCGCCACGTGCTCGCTCCTTGGAGACTCCGGGCTCCCGGGACGCCCGGGAGCCGCGGCTTCCTACCCGGCCGCCTCGGCCCGCGTGATGATCTCGGCCAGCTCGCGCCGGACGTCGTCGGGGAGCGGCTCCACGACGTGCGTGTCGAGGATCCCGTGGGCCCGGTCGCGGGCTCGGCTCTCCATCGTCGCCCGGCCCGTCGTCTCCCAGACACCCCGGCCCTCGCGCTCCGCGAGCGGGAGGCTGACCAGGTCGCCGGTTCGGAGGTGGGCGATCGTGTGGTCGTCGTCGAGGAAGGTGCCCTTCGGTCCGACGCGGGCCAGGGCGTCGAAGCCGAGCGTCTCCTCGGTCACCGGGATTCCACGGACCCACTGCCGCGCGCTCACCAGCAGCTCGTCGTCGATGACCAGCTGGAGCGGGCTGATGGCCATCGTCGTCTCGACCACACCGGCCCCCACGACGAGACGCCCACCGGAGAGGACCTCGAACATCGTCCCCTGGATCTTGTGGTGCATCGCCTGGGCCAGGGTGTAGCCGTCGGACATCATCCCGATCGCCTGGACGGGCAGGCCGTAGAGCTCGGATCCGAGCTGGGAGATTCCGGCCACGAGGAGGGCGACCTCGGGGGCTCCCATCAGGGCGTTGCCGCTCCGCATGTCCACGACCACCGGGTCCATGAAGTAGGCCACCTGGTGGCCAGGACGCCGCGCTTCGATGAGCGTCATCGTGCCGAGATACTCGGCGTTGGCCTGGGCCAGGGTACCGGCGAGCGTGAGGGGAGCGCTGACCCCGGCGATCGGCATGATCGGCAGGTCGAGGGGAATGCCGTACTCGATCGCGAGGAGGAGCTGCGACGTGTCGTCCTCGTTGAGGAAGAGGGGCGAGATCGGCGACGCCTGGTGGTGCAGGAGCGGCCGCTCGGCGAGCGCCTCACGTGATCCGCGAACCGCGATCGCCATCTCGATGAGGTACTGCTGGTTCGCCGCGGTGAAGGCATTGTGGATGATGCACTGCCGCTGGCTCTCGAGGAGCGCGCGGAGACTGTGGAGGTCGGCCGTCGCCTGCGGGACGTCACCGCAGTGGAGCGTGGACACGACGTTGATGTTCGGAAGCGCGTCGATCAGGGTCGCGAACTCGCGCCAGTCGGCGATCCGGGCGCGTCGGTGCTCGCCGGTGTCGAGGTCGATGTAGCCCGTGGCGCCACCTGGGACCCGACCGTAGAGGTCGCCATCGACCGTGACGGTCACGTCGTGCGCCGGCGTGCGGCCGTGGAACGTCGTGGCCCGGGGCACGAGGGCCAGCGACCGCTCCACGAGGTCGGGCGGGAACTGGACGATCCGCGTTTCTCGGTCGACCCGGGCCCCCGCTCCCTCGAGTACGTCGAGCGCCTCCGCGTGGTCAACCACCATGCCGATCTCGTCGAGGATCCGCAATGACGTCTCGTGGACCCTCTGGAGATCCTCGCTGCTCAGGAGCCGCAGAGACCGACCGCCCATCGAGACAACCCCTTCCAGTGGCACACCGGTGGCGACCGAGTGGTCAGCCATTCCATTCGTCGCCCGTACCTTGCGCCCGGCGCTCGGGCGATGTCAACCTGGGCCGGACGGTCACCGCGGCGGCGCAGGCCCCGAGGCCATCCTCAGCGGACGCCGGCGTTCGCCTCCCCGGCGGGGTGGGCGGACAGGCGGCCCGAGACCGTGTTCATGTGCACGGCCATCGCCGCCCGAGCGTTGACCCGGTCGCGATAGCGGATCGCCTCCAGCACGATCGCGTGGTCCCGCGCGATCCAGGCCCGATCCGTCTCCGCCTCGACGGCGCGCCCGAACGAGTGGTCGAGGAGCGAGCAGATCCCGCCGAGTACCTGGGTGAGCACCTGGTTCGCCCCGGCAGCCCACACGAGGGCGTGAAAGTCACGGTGGAGGCTGATGAGCACCTGGGGCCGGTCGAGCGACCGGCCGAGCTCCCGCTGGTTCGCGTCGAGCTGCCGGAGGGTAGCATCCGTGCGCCGCTCCGCGGCGAGCGCCGCCATGACTGCCTCCAGGTCTGCGCTCACCGTGGTGAGATCGCGGATGCGTCGCGGGCCCATCAGCCGCCCGAGCTCGGTCGCCCGATGCACCGACTCGCCGGGCACGGCGGCAAGATAGGTCCCATCGCCGCGTCGCAGCTCGAGAACGCCGAGGAGCGAGAGTGACCTCAGCGCCTCGCGAACGACGGAGCGGCCCACGCCGAGCTCAGCGGCGAGCTGGCGCTCGGACGGAAGACGGTCGCCGGCCACGTAGCCGGCCCGGACCAGCTCCGCGATGACGCGCCGGGCGACATCCGCTGAATCGGGGAC